>NZ_FVZC01000008.1:600000-900000 GCF_900166585.1 Mesobacillus jeotgali
TGGGTTACACAGAGAGAGAATATACAGCACTCTGTTAAGACGACACCAATAGTACAAGCCAAGGTGAATAAACGCACAAAAATACCGGCAGGTGCAATAGAAATATGGAAGGGTATAAAAGGATTTGAAACTCTTTATCAAGTCAGCAATTTCGGGAGAATTAAGAGAGTCAAAGGTTCAATTATTGATAGGACTGGCAGAAAGAGAAAAATTCAAGAGAAAATATTAAAACCGAGGAAATCTTCAAAGAACAGATTCATGGTTGAATTGAGGAAAGATAATGAAGGCAAATGCATATACATTCACCGACTAGTTGCTGAGGCATTTCTTGCTAACCCTGATAATAAATCATTGATTTCTCATATTGATGGCTACACTGATAACAATATTGTTTTCAATTTAAAATGGGCCACTTCATCTGAAATTTCAAAGCTTAAAACAAACTCAGAAAAATACGGAGGCGGAAAAGCACCCGAAATTTTAATTACAGAAGAGGAAATATGGGAAGATGTTAAAGGTTACGAGGGTTATTATCAAGTATCAAACTTTGGTCGAATAAAAGGGTTGGAAAGGGTAGTAAAAGGTAGTCGTGGCTCGAAAAGGCTAATTAATGAGAAATTGATGCACATAAAGTTAAAAAAAGGATATTCAATTGTGAGACTTTCGAAAAAGGGAGAAAGACGGAATATATTCGTTCATAGACTGGTTGCAGAAGCGTTTATTCCCAACCCGGAAAACAAACCAATTGTGAATCATATAAATAACATAACCCATGATAATAGAGTGGAAAACTTAGTATGGGTTACACACCAAGAAAATATTCAACATATGGTGTTACAAAATAGAGGAACTGCCAAAGCTGTGAAACAATATGATTTAGATGGGGTATTTATAAAAGAATATCCTTCTTTGAAAGAAGCGTGTGAGGATTCAGGTGTAAGTTACCTGACACTTATTGATATGTTTAATCGAAAAAAACAAATGTGTGCTGGATATCAGTGGAAATTGGTGGGTGATGGTGATTTTTCAAAGATTAAACCGTATAAAGATCCGAGTGAATTAGAAATATTTCAGTATACACTTTCTGGTGAAGTCCTTCAAAAATTCCCGTCAATAAAAGCTGCAGCTGAGCATTTAATAGTTAACGGATTTGAAAATGCTAGCCCATCTTGTATTAGTAAAGCTTGCATTGGTAAAGTAAATTATGCTTACGGTTTTCAATGGAGATATTTTGGAGATGAAAGACCATTGTTAAATCTAAGAAAGCGGATTAACCGAATTGTTCAATTAACAATGGATAATGATTTTATCAATATTCATAAAAATATCCGTGCTGCAGAAATCGATTTAAATATTAAAATTAATACAAGTGGGATTGGTAAATGTTGCAGTGGAAGACAAAAATCAGCTCATGGCTTTAAATGGGTTAGAGAACATGATTATTTAATACTAAGGGAACGAGTATTCCTTCCTAAAGAAGATAAGTTGAATCCCTCGGCAGGAATCATATAGAAAGGGGCATTGAACCAGGCCGGAAATGGACATAAAACGGGAGTTAATTAAGGATACAATCGCCATTACCATAAGGTTGTTTTATGTTAAAAAAAACCAGATCAAAATATTAAAAGTGCTGCATGTTTTTCTGCAGCACCTTTTTAAGTTTTTCCCTACTCTTTAGAATACAATTCATTCGATTTGCAACCAAAATAATAAACTCATTAATAATTAAACATTCTTCTTCCAGTTTGTTTAAAATCTGGTGGAACATTGATTTTGTGCCCGCATGTATAAGAGGTACATTTAAATGCTCTTTCAGTTAGTTGTTTCATCCGAGGCAAATCACACTTAGGGCATATATCTCCCTGCTTATACTCTTTACTCTCCCGGGGTCCGCTACCGCAATCCAAACATAAATAATAATTTTCATATTGTATTTTATTTTCTCGACTGTCTATGATCTTTCGACAAGCCCAGCAATGGTTTAAGTAAATATTATGATCGTGATTATTATCTTTGCTTTGTGGGCAGAAAAAGATCGTATTGTTATACCTTGCGAAACTCTTTGAGTATTTCATGTTTGGCTTTAATGTTTCACCACAATAAGTGCACTTTAGCCTTGCTCTTATCTCATTAAGTCTGTTTATCCACCCAGATATTTTCAGAGGATAAACGTCATTACGTTGCATTTTATAACGAGGGAGATAAGTATTAACGTCCAGACTTTTCATAAGTTCAAGAAGTGACCACTTATGCCATTCCTGTGTACAATCTGCTGTTAGACGAGCACTAGCTAATCCTGCTGAACATGCTCCATTTGTTCTTGGACAGAAGGCCCTTTGTGGTGGATCATTTAAGGGTTCCTGGTTTTCTCTCCAAACCTTTCCCTCACAATAGGTTACATGACCATATGAACAATGCGGTAATAATAAGTCGAGATCTATAGGTTCTATGGAACTCCACACCATGTCAGAAACATAACTTTCCAGTAAATAATGTGCTTCATCAAATATCTGTTGCTTTTTTTGAGGTTGAATCTTTATAGATAACAGCAGTAGACCATATTTAATAACAGGCTCTTTCTCTTTATTAATGTGATTAATTATAGCGATTTTTTCATCATATTTTGCCGCTCGGTAAATTGCAAGTAATTTTGCTTTCGTGGACAGACTAAACCACTTGGCTTCTTCAATTTCGTTCCAAGTATACTTTACCTGATCGTTACTTGGTAGATAAATAAAGAAAGAAGGGTGTAATTTTAACTCAATTGGCAACATATGCATTACTCTTTGTTGATCTGCCTTACTGGATTTAGATATTAGTGAAGATAATTGAGAAATGGTGTTAGCCTCTTTAGAGTTCATCCATTCTTCCACTAAGACACCTGCAATAATATGATCTGGTGCCAAGCAGGCTATATCAGGTTCTTTTATAATATTAGGTGGTATTAACTCCCAAATTTCTTCATTGTTTTGTTTTTCTAAACAAACTCTTAGCTCGTTTATAAGTGAAGCTCGAGTCTCTATACTAAGCAGTTCTAGAATAATTTTTACTTGACTTAAATACGGTAACATTGATCTAAACTTTTTATTCCTCTTGAAAGTTTCAGGAGGAATTCTTGAAAGTATAGTATCTTTACTATCCTGTGGAACTTTATTAAGTAAACTTAATAGTTCTTCAAAAAGATTATCCATATTACTTTCTTCAATTTGACTTTGATCAAACATCTTTAGCAAAACATCTAAATGATGTCTGGGTTCTAATGTCTCTCTTAAATCCCTGTCAATAAAAAGAAGTTTAATAGGGAGTATTTTGTACCGCATTCCTATAGAGTAGTTGTTGATAATAAGTAGCAATTCTTCCTTAAAAACACGAAGTATTGAGTTATCATATTCTCTTTCATTTAGAAAATGAAGGCACAATGCTAAATGTTCATCAATTGGTAATAGTTTGCGGAGTTCCACGGAATAAAAAAAGAAGTGCTTAGGTACATCCCTAATAAATAAACGTTTTTCAATCATGGATGGGAGGGTTTTTAGTTTCTGAGTTAATAAGGCTGAAGACTCCTCAGGTGGTTTCCTCTTTAAATAACTGTTTAGGACAGCCTTCCAAAATCTTTTGTTATTGCTATTCCAACAGAAATTTAATAATTGGTTATCAGTTTCCTCAGAAAGTAATAAGACTCTTTTAGCTATTGTTTTTCTATTTCTGGGGTTTATATCAAGATCAAATGTGACAATGCTACCTTCACGCAAGTTGTTTTCTGAGGTGAGAATATCCATTTTTTTAAACCGGAGATCATCCCCATTATCCATTGAAATAAATCCGAAATCATTTTGTTTTCCTGTTTTATAGTTTTTTCCTCCATACCATTTGATTATCCCGATTTTTCTCATTTTCTCACCTCGAGGTTATGCGTTTTCTTAATTCAGTGGCTATATGAAAATTGTACCATTTATTTGTAAATTGTTATAGGTAATTGGGTACCGTGTATTAATAGTATTAAAAGTGTTTGAAACCTTTAGGGTATAAAGAGTCTCATGTGAAGTAATGACAAGTAAGGATATTAAGATGATTAGATGGTATAATTTAGTAAAATATATTCGGGCCACACCTTAAATCTACAATAGGGGGTTGTATTGTGCAGAAACTATTAACTAAGGAAGAGTTAATGGATTTAGGGTTTAAAAAAACTAGATTCGGTGGATTTGAAACTATCTTTGGGGGCATAAGTTTTACGCTAATATTCAACCCTATTCATAAAAGCTATGAAATACTATGGTCCATTGTAAGTGCGCGTAGAGTTATAGAAGGGCAGAAGTTATTACCACAACATACTACGATAAAAACAATTATTATTGAGCTTGCAAGAATAAACGATGAGTATTATGACTTCATTAATTGTAAAAATAAAGAAGAAGCAGAAAAAATGGTTGTGAAAAGGGGGTTCGAGGTTGACGAATCCACTTTTATAGCAGCTATTGAACACAACTACCCTAATTTACTTAAACTTTTATGCATAGCTGAAATACAACCCAACAAGGTATATATACATGGATATGATAGTCTTCAAGCAGCTATTTCATATTATAAATATTATAAGGATCCTTCGCGTTTAGGAATCGTGCAAATATTAGTCAATAACTCTAATTTTGATGAAATAAATTACTATGAGCATGCTTTGGAAGATATAAATTTGTTGAGGGTGTTATTAGAAGGAAACATCGACACAGATGGAAAGATGAAAATCGAAGCATTACATCAATGTGTTGGATTGGATAAATATGATCCTACTCATCTCCTTTTAAATGTCGGGGTAAATCCTAACATAAAAGATAATGGGAATAAATACCTAATTAATAAGGCTATTCTGAATGATAACATTGATATCGTTCGTTTACTTTTAAAGTCTGGAGCAGACCCTTCAACCGTAAATATAGATATAAGATATACTCCAGAAAGTATATTGTTATTACTGTTTCAATATGGCATGCCACTGAAAGATGATCAAGTATCTACAATTCTTAATAGGATAGATTCTAACCTGAATTCTACTGAAGAGTTAATATGTTACTTAATAAAGTATGGTTATACTAAAAAATATATATTTGAAAAGAACAGTAGTGTACTTTTAGGTAGGGTTTCTGACCTCCTTCTTACTGATGCTATAAAAGCAATTGAAATGAATCTATATTGGGATGAGTATCTCATATTAACTATGTTTCAAACTCTATACCCAGAAATCCAAAAGGACACACAAATAGCCATTATAAGACTTTTATTGAGTGAGTATCGTGATAAAAAGAGTGTGATTTTAAGTGCAAATAGAAATGAAAAAATACAACTCATTTTTAAAGCGGTTAACCTTCATGACGAACTTAAAAATTATACATTATCTATTTTTTTGGAGAACTTATATTTCTACCATAAAGAATTCCTGTTCCCTGAAAACGAGGAGGATTTAGAAAATACAAGAGGATTTTGGGAATCTATTGAAATTGACACTTCCGATGAAGAGGAGAAATCCGTAAGGACCTTAATTAGACGACTGAGTAAATATGTACCTTGGATTCCTTGGAGATATTACTTATATGAATATACTGGCTCTGATGAACCCATTACTTGGCCGGAGATAAGAGTTCCTTATTATTTTTCTGGAATTGCTGGTGAAGTATACCAAGCATATAAGTCAACAAATCAATTAGAAAATGTTGAGGACTAAGTAAATTAGCTATATGGAAAACTCTTATTTTCTTAAGAGTACTTATTTTAAGAAACTTAGTAAAGAGAGCTTGTGTTGAATGAAATACAAAAAACGACAGTTATCTGTCGTTTTTTTGCTATCGAAAATAGAAAGCAAATTCGTATAGCAAGTAAAAGGAGCTATTTCTTGGGCCAGTTTATTTTTATTAGCGATTTATTAATTTTTATTTTCTATACCAGTTACTTTTTTTTACAAAAAACCCTAAAAAATAACATATTAATCTATAATAGTAGATATAAATTTATTTTTTTGAAGGTGAGGGGTGTAAGTGCAACAAATAATGGATTTAACTGTTGTTTCGAATACAATTCCCAAAAATTCTTTTGAAACAATACCTATGGATAATTTAATTGATACTATTGAACAAATGTTCCATGACTATAATGAGGAAATCGTATTACTTGAAGGAGAGGAGGGTGCAGGTAAAACAGCCTTATTGGCCGATTTTTGTAAACGTTATTATAATAATGCAATTTCATTATTTATTAAACCATCTAGTAAAATTGGTTATGATCCTCAGATAATTAAGACTGAACTATACAGTCAGATGAACTGGGTTATCTATGGGAATGAATTAAAGGATTTAGAAGAAATTGACCAATCTCAATTGAACATGCTTTTTTATAGGTTCAACAAATATATTAGAAATAAAGACGGCTTTTACTATTTTGTAATTGATGGTATAGAAGATATTCCGGAAAGTGAGGGGTATTTGCGGGATGTTATATTAGATATTTTCCCTTTTGGTCTAAATCCACACAAAGTAAAATTCCTATTATCTTCTAACAATGAAGGTAAAATCGCTAGTTTTCTAGGTAATAAAAACATTAGATATAAACCTTTTCATATCCCAGGTTTTTCATATGAACAAACATTAGCATTCTTTATGGGGCTTGGTCTTAGAGATGACCAAGTTAGGGAGATAAGAAAAATATGTAAAGGGAAGCCAGGAGATTTAGCTAATATAAAAAGAACTATTGAAACCGGTGTTGATGTTGACGAGTTACTTAATGAAATTCATGATAAACTCCCCAATCTATTTGAATATGAATGGGCACTAGTTAATATTCAAGATGAGAAATTAATTGATTTATTAGCGTTACTCGCCCACGAGGAAAATAATAACGATATTAATTTTATATCTCAAATTTTAGGAATAGATGAATGTGAAATAAAAAAATATACAGAAGAAATTAATTTTCTTAACTTCAATGAGGTTACAAATGAAATAACTTTTTATTCTAACTCATTTAAAAAATTTGTGTCTAAGAAGCTGCAGAATAAAAAAGAAGATTCTCTCAATTTAATTATTGATCACTTATTAGATGAAGTAACAGATGAAAATTTATTACAGCTTCCAGTTTATCTTGACCAAGCTGGGCGTTTAGACGAACTTGTATCCCTTTTAACACCGGAAACCTTTTCTAGAATATTATTTAGAACTCAGTCCTTAGGTACTCTATCTAAGATGGCTAAACTTGGCTTTTCGGCCTCTGAAAAATTAAGGAAATCTGACGATTTATTTAAGTTTAGTATTCAAAATTCTGTCATAATGGAAAATTACAATACTAATATTTGGAAATCTGAGATAAAAGCTTTACTAGAATTGAACGAGTTTGATAGAGCTTTGGCATTATCCCAAAGTAATCTTCTTTTAGAGGACCGTTTGCATATGCTTAGTATTATTGCTAGGCATAAAAAGGAAGAAGGTTTAGTTCCTGAACCAGAAATTATTGAAAATATATTGAATATATACAAAAAGATAGATTTTAAAGGAATGGGTGAAAAGGCTCGTGAAATATCTGAAGATTTAGTTTATATAAACCCTGATCTTGCATTTGAATTAATTGAAAAATCAACAGGTGGAGATAAACAAGAAAATGCAGTGGATTGGGCGTTAGCTAACCTATCGTTATCAGCAATGAGTGGGTCAAAAAATGTTGAAAAAGACTTAGATACATTGCACAGTAGTTTGAATTCCAAAATTAAAAACCCTCAAGTAAGGACATTCTTTAATGAATTCTCGCAATTCATAAAAAATAATTCAGCAGAACAGTTATTAACTCAAGTAAAAAAATATGATTCAATTAGCGATCAAATATATATCTTAAGTAATTGGTGTGCTATTACTGAGAACTTAGAGAATATTGAAGAAGTTATTGAATACGTATTAAATTTGACGGTGAAAACGACTGAATACGCGCCTAATGCAGGGATATATAGGAAACTATCTACTAACATTCCTTTATTACCAGTAACAAAATCAAAAAAGTTAGTAGATTTGTTCGATAGTCAAATGAGTAATATAGAAAAGATAGGACCCACAGAAGATTATATTTTAATACAAATTAATTTGGCTAAAGCTGTTTTCCTTTATGATTATTTTGCTTGTAAAGAAAGATTAATAGATCTTTATTTTTATATTAATGAACATGAAGAGTTACCTATAAAAACAAGAGGTTATTCAACTTTATATACGACATTAATTGAAATTGATAAAGATGGCATTTTTGAAGAAATAGATGGATTGCATTCCATAATTGAGAGAGATTTGGAAGAATGTATTGAAAGTCTATTAGTAAGCACAGCCAATCAATTTGAAGAATTTAAAGGAACAATTGAGGAGCTAGCTATCTATTGTCCTAATAAAGCAATAAATATTATCGAAAAGCTAAATACAGCTTTCACACGCGATAGATCTTTGCTAGTTTTTATTAAGGCCTTTGGATCGCAACAGCTTGACTTAGATGGAATTAAATATATAAATGAGATAATTTCTAGAATTGATGATCATGATTTTTATTCTGAAGCTGTCTTATCTACAATAGAAAATATTTTTTTATTAAAAGAAAAGTATGAAGAGAGCTGCTTAAAAGAATTTATAGGGATTTTCAACAAGGTAAGAAAAATAACTGATCCAGATGATAGATGTAAAGGAATATGTCTAATTTTATCCATGATTAATCAAATTAGTGAATTATCAAAGTTTAAAGATTCATTGTTGAAGGATTTAAATGATACTTGGATGTCAATAAACATTGGCTGGAGAAAAATTGATATCGGATTTAAGATTATCAATGCTCTTGCATCTGTTTCAATAGAAATATCTAGGGATTATTTTGAAAAAATTGAGGAATTTAGGAACGGATTAATATTTTATGATCCGAATATTTCCTGGTCTTATCTATCAGTGCTGCGGTTGGTTATTCGCTCATATAGCGGATTAATATCAAGTGACATTGATAATGAAAACGATTTAGAACATATTACTAAAATTATTGATTTGGTTCCTTCAGATGGTGAAAAGGCATTATTATGGAACGAATTAGCCCTAAGACTATACAGTAATAAGAAAAATGAAAAAGGAAGAACAATTGTTTTAGAAAGGATTAAACCCTGCTTAGAGAGAATATCCAATTTGGACGAAGGCTACAAGTATCATGTGATAATAAGGGTTGCCCCATCTTTGTACTTAGCGCATAAGAATACAGCTTTTGAACAATTAGAATCACTGCCTATTTTAGAAAGAGATAGTGCTTATAATAGTATTGTGAGATTTTTTTTAACCAAGGCTACACCTATGGATCCATATGATGGTATCCAGGGTCAGGGATATGATATTAACTATGAAGATATTATAGATTTATGTGAATTAATAGATAAGGCAGAGTTGGACAGTTTAATTTTTTCAATAATTACTGATATCGTAGATAGTATTATGGATAATCGATATAGTCGTAAATTTACAATTCAACAGAAATTAGATATTGCTAAGAGGCTTGAAAGTTTAGTTGAAACTAAGTTACCAAATGAGAGGCATATAAAACACGATGGTTATAAAATAGTTTCACGAGCTCAAATTATGAAATTAAGGCAAACAAAATTTCAAGCGTGGCTCGATTTAATTGAAGAGGCTAGAAATGTGCCAAACCTTTCAGATAGAGCATTAGTTTTAACAATTGTGGCTTGTTGTTTTCCTCGAAATAAACAAGAGAAAACTCTTGAAGTCATCGAGGAGGTAGAAAAACTTGTCGATGAAATTCCAACAATAAACGATAAACTTACTCAATATGAAGCATTAGCATCGAATCTAGTGAAAATAGATCAAGTTAAAAGTAAAAGCTTTATTAAAAAAGCTATGAGCATATCAATATCAAAAGATAAAGAAAGCAGTGTGTTTACTATACAGAAGAGATTGATTGATTTTGCGCATAGGATTGACCCAGAATTTGCTGAGAGTTTAGTTTCTATAAATGATAAAGATCCTGCTAGGGTAAAAATAAAAGAAGAACTAAATGAAGAGTATAAGATGTTAGAACTCAAAAAGAAAATGCTTGAAAACAGTGAAACTGAAGTAGAGACTGAATCAGTGGAAAATTATAAACAAGCTTCTTGGAGGCTATTAGGTGCCTTGAATGCCAAGAGGGTAGGAACGGTAAAGATAGAAGATACCAAGGAATATGTTGAAATAGGCTCGAAACTATCTTTGAAAGATGCATATCCTATTTACAGTTGGTTGTTAGAAAATATGAATATTCGTTTTAGAAATAATGCTGTTCAAGCCTCACAAGTAATAAGACCTATCTTTGAGTCTATTCTTTTAGGAGCAGAATTAGCATTAAACATGTCGGGCAACAATAAAATTCAATTTAATAAAGTAAAAGAGAGTGCCATAGACAATAGCCAAAAAAGTATATTAATCAAGGTGGGGGAAAGGGATAAGGCTTTGGATTATTTAAAAAAATGGTTTGAAGAAAACGCTAAGGGCTATGTTAAAATTTGTGATCCTTTCTTCGGAGTCGGGGATTTAGAAGTTTTACAGACTTTTAGAGTGTTAAAACCAGAAATTACTTACGAGGTTTTAACAAGCATAAAGAATCAAAAACAGGAGGACATAAAAGGTAATTACGAGGAAGAATACATGAAATATTGGAGAATGAATATTTCAGATCAAGACCCACCAGAGACAGATATTGCAATAGTTGGTAAGAAGTCAGATGGAGAGTTACCTATACATGATAGATGGATTTTAACTCAAGGAAGTGGTTTGCGTTTGGGGACTTCTTATAAATCATTTGGTCTAAAAAAGGACTCCGAGATATCAATTTTAGATGATAATGAAGTTGACCTATTAGAAGTTGAAGTGAATAAATATTTAAATAGGTCTCAAAGGGAATATGATGGTGAAAGATTAGTTTACAACACTTTTCCTTTGTAAATTAAAAAACAGGCTGTGAAGCTATTTGCAGCCTGTTTTTTGATAATTGACAACCTGCTAACTGCCATTCTTTTTTAAAAGGTATTACGTTGGATGATGTTTAATGGTACGTTCGAGTGCTAAGAAGAATACGGGACTAGAATACAAGTGATTGTACAAGTTCATTTCCCAATTGTACCTGCTATGCTTATTTCGCTTCGATAGAACGTTATGGAACACTAGATGGTAGTTCATTGTTTTTATCAAATGGGTGTATTATTTGGATTAACATGAGAGTAAGTATCTTTTTGGGGTGGTAAAGTCTTCTAATGCTTTCTTTATTATGATAAATTTTTTTTAAGGAGAGTCCAGGTGAAAAATAACCTTTATCAACTATATTATGATAAGCCTGAAGATCGTGTTACCGAAGTGTTATTTAAACTATTAGAAAAATCAACAAAAGAGTTGACCGATCGATTTCTAGGAAGTTGGATTGGAAATTTTCAAATAGGAATTAAAAGAGATTATCATTTTGGTACTCAACTTGCAAAGGTGATGGATGCACATACAAAGCGGGGGGTAGTTCTTGCCATTTCAGAGTCCGGGAAAATTAAATCATCAGAGGAAATAGGAAGTAATTATATAGGTGTCCCCGATGGATACATTTATGAGAGTAATGAAGCGCTTAGTGTATTGGTGGAAATTAAAATAAAGGATAATCCTTTAACATATAAACAATTGGATGCACACTGTCAAACCATTTCAACTTGTAATCATGTTGATATTATCCCTCTTACTTGGAGGGAAGTCCGTGACTTTTTTGAAAAAGAGCAGCAGAAGTATGATAACAATCATAAAAATTGGTTACTTATCGATGAATTTCAAGAATTTTGCGATGAACATGAGGTAGGAAGATCAAAAGAGGATTATCAATATCTAATTAAAAGACATGCAAAAGAACATAACGTGTTAAGGTCATTAGATGAGTATATTAAAAATAAATATTTAAATGTTCAGGTAAAAAAAGATGGTTTTCAAGCTATTGATTATAAGACATCCGCAGGAAAAACCTTCTTTACTATTTGGTATAAAGAAAATTTAATTGTTTTTAAACCCACTCGACCTTATGGGGTTTATATTGATTTAGTTATACATAAATTGGGAGGAGAAATAGTCAATACTCCTTACGATTACAAATCTCAAGAAGCATTTATGCTCTTTAGTAACCTAAAGGAAGAACAGTGTTTTGTTTTATCTCAAATTATCGACTTATGTTATGAAAGTACATGTAATAAGATAGAATTGGCTCCGATTGAGTGGGTAAATCTATTTCAACTAACAGAGGAAGGTCTCAATGCTAGTCGGATTGGTCGAGCAGATATTAACTTTTTTAACAAGGGTAGCTTAAAAGAAGCTGGAGCGTATGATTTGTATCACATTCTTTATAAAGCAATTATGGAAGTAAAGTATGTAAAAAGTAAAATTATTTTATATTAGTATTAAAAGGTTTGAGATCAATTCGTTTGGTATGCAGTCCAAGGTACAACTAAATAAAACAAAGATAATATTGTTTATTTTATAGAAACGAGAGGTTTTATAAATATGGAAATAACTAAAATTGAAAACCCATCTTGGTGTGGGGATATAAAAGAAATTCTTCTGCCCTATAGCTCCTCATTCGATTTTAAAGGGATCACAGAAAATTATCCACTAGGTTATTATGAATGGTGGGTAATCAAGGATGCAGATGGAGTAGCATTAGGAGTAGGTTGGTTGGATTTTGATGAGAATTCGTTTGGTCAAAAAGAAGGGGAGATTTCTCTTTGTGTAAACATAAAAAATCATTCGGAAAATGTGGGAAGTACTTTGCTCTCTTTCCTTGAAGATGAAATAAAAAGAAGAGGTGTCTCATTAACTTCAGCTGTTGTAAAAAAGTCAAATCCTCATTATCAACATGTCGTTAATTGGTTTGTTAAAAAGAATTACATTGTTGATTCCGATGGGGAAAAAACTACTTATTTAATTAAAAAAGGTGACTAGCAGAGTAACTATCAAATGATGGAGTAGTTAATATGAGCAGGTATATTGCTGATTATATTTTAGGGGAACCACATTGTGAAAAAGAAACTATAGTTAATACAAAACAAAATTTCATTGAAAAAAGGGATTTCCTAAACATTGAGTTAAACAAACAAGGTTATAAAACTATCACCATTGTAATGATGAATCCTTCCAAGGCTGATTCTCGTCAGTCGGATAACACTATAAACAAACTTATTGAATTCTTTATAAGTCATTCTATACACTCGGTAGACAACGGGTTAAAAACTATTAAAGATATTAAATATTTACAGATATTAAACCTTTTACCAATATACAATCCTAACTCAAGGGCAATATACAGTGATATAAATACTATTATTGCTGAAATTGGGACAGAAAAATTATTTTCCGTTTTAGAATCGAATCAAAAAAAGATTAAAGAGGTGCTACAAGATTCTCATTATATAGTGATAGCATGGGGTATGCCAGAAAATTTCTCTCTTCCTTTGTATTTTGAGCAAGCGGCAATGGTTCTTCGTACACTAGAAGCCTCTGGAAAGAATGTATATGTCTTTAAGATGAAGTCTCTTAAAGGGTCTGAGTATTATTTGACTAAGCATTTAAATCCTCCTCACCCATCAAAAGGTATAATTCTTAGTTTAGTACGTGTAGATGTTAACAGTCATTATAGAATAATTCCAAGACTTTGACGGTAATCATTTCAACCTCATGTTGATATAGTCAAACAACAAGTAACCTGTATTGTTGTATACAATTATGGTTGATTTAAAAAATGATACTGTACAGTTCAAGGAAACTTTGATCAATTAGGTAGCTTAACCATAGTAGAGATTCTTATCTAACAGAGTATAGTATATGTTGATACTCATCTCACAGCAGATAAGGGGAGATCAATCCACTTTTTATATAATAAGGAGGTCGTTATGTTTGTAGCTGAACTAAAGGGAAAGATTCCGTCAGAGCTTCAAAATTACGAAGATATATTAACGTCTTCAACAATTGGCGTTTTTCAATATCTGTCTAGTCCCTCATACATTCAAGCGGTGTTAGAGTCCTCTATAAATATTGGTCATGAAAATTTGAAGTTTGCAGGAGAAATCGAAGAAAGTGATTATATTTTTTGGCCCAAACTTGAAGCATCAGAGCCAGATGTATTACTTTATTTAAAGACTGTAGATGGAACAGAGTATCTTATCTGCATAGAAGCTAAGTTTTGGTCAGATAAGTCAAGCAGTGAAGATCTTAGTATTGAATTTCAAGACAGGGGTAATGGGCAGAGGGATCAACTCGCTAGAGAAATTGAGGACTTACATAAAAATATATGTTTTCATTTATTCAATTTAAACAAGAAAAAAATAAAAAAACCAATATTGTTATACCTTACAAACCATACTTATTTTCCTTCAACAAAAATTTTAGAAAGTCTAAATCATGTAAAAGTACCTTGCTTTCCTAAGGAGAATATTTATTGGTTACCTTGGAGAGAAATACATAAAATAATTAATAAAACAACAAAATTTCACACTAGTCAAGATATTTTAATATTAACTGATTTAAAAAAAATACTAGAGAAGAAAGGGCTTAAAGGGTTTAATGGGTATCAACAGGAGATAGTGCCTGTAAAGGTTTTAAACTATGATTATTCAACTTCAAGCGAATTTATAGAGTGGGATATTAAGCAGGTTAATAATATTTGCTGGAAATATGGAGGAACAAAAAATGGTTGATAACACAGCAATTATAACTTCTATAAATAATGTAAGGCATACAATAAACAATGCTATTTTAATGTTAAGAGATTTGGATACTGCCCTTTCAAAAAAGGGTTTTAAACCATTGAATGGAAACTGGTTAGGTGCTGAAACTAGTAAATCTATTAACCAATCAATGGTTGATTATCGTACATTTTTTCCGCAATACATTTCAAGGCAATATGCACTAGAAAATGAAATTGATAAAAACGTGGTAAAAAAAATCCTCTTTGTCAATATTCAATTCTTTCATGGTGATTATATAGACTTACCACCGACATTTATAAGCAGTGTTATGATTTTTCCTACATTTAATAAAAATCTTAAAGCGTCTATTGATAATTGGTGGTTAAAGTATATTGTATATGAAGAAACAAAATGGGAAAAGGTTATAAAGAATGGCGGAATTAATGAAAATATAGATGATGATAAAATCAGGACAATATATTGGTGTTACGATTTACTATCTTTCAATAAACAAAGTGTTATTAATAAGGAAGTTGATAAATTACTTGAGTTATACTATGCAAACTAATATTACCTATTCTTTGATAGTTTCAACATTAAGTCTAACAATAAACTAAACTAAAAAGTCAATTCGTAACTTGTAGCAGTAAAGTCAGCGGGACTTTTTCTTTAGTACATGGTATAGCTATTGAGTATTAGAAAAATATAATTTAAAGGTGTTTATAAAATGACCTTGAACATATCCAGTATCCCATATGGAAAGTTATATACAAAAAATAATAGGCCTTGTATATTAGACCCTACAAGAAATAAACTTTTATACCTTACTCCAGAAGAAGAAGTACGACAGAGTGTGCTTAACTTTATAATAGAAACAATGAAGGTTCCAAAAAAAATGATAGAAACGGAAGTTCCAATGAGCTACTTTATTAAGGGGACAAAGGGCAGAGCAGATATTATTGTTTATTATGAAGATGAAGAGAATATTTTAGTGCCCTTACTAGTTATTGAGTGTAAAGCAAAGGGAGTCCCTCTTATAGATAAAGTCTTTACCCAAGTTTATTATTATGCTGATACTATTCAAGCTAAGTATATAATGGTGACAAATGGAGAGGAATTAGTTATTGAAAAATGGAAAAGTGAAAACGATTCTTATGAAGAAGTCTCCAACCTTCCAAGCTATGGTGAATTATTGTCAGAAGAAAATATAAAGATTCAACAGCCTTATATAGACGTTTGGAAGAGAACAGATTTTTCTAAAGTTAATTCAAAAGATACTCTATTGAGGTATTCAAGTATTATAGGTAGTGATACACCAAAGGAATTTAATAAACTCATTATTAATTTACAGGAAACGCTTTGGGATATAAAAGAGCCATTTCCTGTTTTTGAAAGATATGGAATAAAAGTCATAGAGGATATAGGAATACGCTATACATCCTTTGGGAATGCTGCGGGATTTGATTGGACAGGTGATTATAGATCAATCATTATTGAAAGCAATAAAGGGGACCATTCAATAATAAGCTTTGCTATCATGTACGGTTATTTACTTGTTGCAATAGATGATGACATTAGAAGCCATAATTCCTTGCAACTCAAAATAAAAACACACAGTATAATTGATGATAATGATACCTTTAGAATACAGCACAACGGAAAGATGGCAATTGGAAAGTCGGGTGGAGTAAAGTATAGTTTTGTGCTTAATTATGTTTACAAAAGTGAACCAGACTTTGTTACACCTGATATGACGAAGATATACTTAGGCACATTGAAAAATGATAAACCTTTTAGCTGGTCCAATGAAGCTTTCTTAGATTTTTTTATGCGTCTAATTAGATATGGTTTGTTGAGAGATGAATTAAGAAACCAAATGAAATCAAATGTATAAACTATATGTGGTTTATGTAAATCAAAAGGTTGCCAAAGTGATATAAATAAAACAAAATAGTGCCGAAAAACACCAAATACCTCTTAAACCAGGAAAAAAAGTGCTTGGATTGCTCTACCGTAATGGGCAAAAACGGATAATTCTTGACCGGAAATTCAGTGTTATCAAGGGTTGGAAGCATATTGCTTTAATGGTTGGCAAACTTTTAGTTTAAGTCACATTTATTGTCACCCAAAGCATAAGTTTGCCATCTGGCAGGCTTATGCTTTTTTTTGTGCACTTTTTTACTCATTATTAAAATCATTGAACGTATGGTTACAGAATTGCAAAATTTCGTTTTCTTTCGGGATACTGTCAATAATTCTTAAGAAAACAACAACTTTAAGGGCTTTGGTTTGAATGTTACATAATAACATCATATAATAGTATTATGTAACATTACGTGAAAGGGGGAAATGCAGTTTTAGTTTTGAATTGGGAGGGGATGCTGGACTGAGTTCTTTGAAGGTATAACTCCAAGGGTTCTTGGAAATACGGTAAGTGACGGCTATTAAGACGGCCCTAAAAGGCTTATTATCTATCTGAAAAATCAATTGCTAAAATACTTCAAACGTAATTAAAGGAGGAAATGGAAAATGAATATTAGAGAAAGTGAACTTCCGGGTATTGGATACAAGTTTGAAATAATTACTAAAAATCAAGATAAGCTTGTTGTTGTTATACATGATGATGGGCGCAGGGAGATTTATCATTTTGATGAAGATGACCATGAAGAAGTGATCAGCAATGTTACTTTTACCGATTCAGAAGCAAGGCAGATTGCAGGTATCTTAGGCGGAATGGCATATAAACCTAAAGCGCTGGAAAAAGTGGATTTTGCTTTTGATGATATCATTGTCGAGTGGTATCAGGTAGAACCAAACGCACCTGCAATCAATAAGACCATTGGAGAGATTGATATAAGAAGCAATTATGGAGTTACTGTTATTGCCATTAAGAAAAGATCAACTAAAAAATCTCAGAATCCGGGACCGGATACGGTTATTGAATTAGGTGATACATTGGTAATCTCGGGGGATCGGGACAAGTTAAAAGAGGTTATAAACAATTTATTGACAACCAGGGGAGGGGATAATTGATGAACCATTTGGTATTAGAAGTAGGAACTGCGCTAATCCTGGTGGCTCTTGGTTCAATCATTGCCAACAAACTCAAGTTTTCTATCATACCATTTCTGATTATTTTAGGTATGCTGGTGGGCCCGCATGCTCCGCACTTTGGAATTATCGATTTGCGATTTATCGAAAGCAGCGATATCATTCAATTTTTGGGCCGGATAGGTGTCCTTTTCCTGCTTTTCTACCTTGGACTGGAGTTCTCGGTTGGCAAGCTGATGAAATCAGGTCGGAATATCGCGGTTGGCGGTAGTATCTATGTAGCGATCAACTTTGTATTAGGTCTTTTCTATGGTTATATTGTCGGGATGCCGTGGATGGAGACGCTTATAATTGCAGGGCTTCTCAGTGTATCATCAAGTGCAATTGTCGCAAAGGTTCTCGTTGATTTAAAAAGGACCGCCAATCCTGAGACAGAACTCATACTTGGCATCATTTTATTTGACGATATCTTTTTAGCTCTATTTCTAACGACAATGTCTGGGGTTTTACTGGCAGGATCAACTTCAGCATGGGGAATCATTACTTCTGTACTCATTTCGGTGGGGTATATGCTGGTGTTTTTCATTATTGCACGGAAAGGTGCTCCACTGCTAAATAAATGGCTAAACATTAAGTCAGATGAAATCTTCATAATCGTCATATTCGCTACGCTATTTTTCGTAGCTGGTTTTTCTGAAACACTTCATGTAGCAGAGGCAATCGGTGCTTTATTATTAGGCCTGGTTTTTTCTGAAACGGAACACAGAGATCGAATCGAGCACATGGTTGTACCATTTCGTGATTTTTTTGGGGCGGTTTTCTTCTTCAGCTTTGGATTAAGTATTGATCCATCCACCTTAGCAGATGCAATTTGGTTGGCAATTGGCGCTGCCATCATTACGATAATCGGGAATTTTGCTGCGGGCATGATGTCTGGAAGAAAGGCTGGCCTATCTCATAAAGCTTCTACTAGTATTGGGTTAACCATTATGGCACGAGGCGAATTTTCCATCATTGTAGCCAATTTAGGGATTGCTGCTGGTTTGAATCCAATCTTAACCCCTTTTACTGCTCTTTATGTTCTTATATTGGCGATACTTGGACCGTTGATGACAAAGGAAAGCAAGAAGATTTATAAAGTCCTTAATAATATTTTCAAATGGACTGGAACAACAGAAAAGAAAAAAGTTGTTAAATCTGAAAGCTAAAAATGCAGGAAATGAAAAGGATATTTAAAAAAAATACATTCATAAAGGAGGTGGAATGAATGAAAATGAGATATATTACATGCCTAATCCTGATTCTTATGGGCAGCCAGGTTTTCCCTTATGAGAGGTATGATACAACAAATGATACTTTTATTCATGGAGACCGTTACAATGAGGATAAAATAACACATAGTTCACCCCGTGTATTTGTACAGGGAATGGCAGCTATGAAGGCAAAGGTTAAGTTTATTGCTTCATTCACAGAGAGCTATGAGAATGCACACATACTCTCGACTGTTCAAAGTGAGAATAACTATAGGTATCTTAGTTATGTCCTCAAAAACCTTTACCCAGTAATATATCAGTCCAATTATCTTTGTTAAATTTGATAAACAACATACTGCCAGCAGTTATGCAGCCGAATAGCTTTTTCTATAAGTCCCCCATGACTTTTGCAATTCCCCTTAATGCTTGTTTTAATTCACATCTTTTAAATTCTCCATTCGCAGACCTTCTTGCGAGCCCAGCCAAAAAATTGGAAAGGCTAGGGAAGTCTTTTTAAAATCGGAAAAGAAGTTTAATAGAAAAAGTAACATCCTCGAAGGTAACAGCGCCAGTCTCCAATTCGACAATACAAATAGTCCCATAATCAAGGAAAAAGGACTCAACCCTGACAGAAACAGCTTGGGTTAAAAGCACTCTTTCATTTTTAAGGAGCAAACAACCGACAAAAAATTGTATAACCTTGTCGAATGCTCTCCATGGAAGTGATGAATCCCTGCTTCTGGAAGGGGGTGAGATAGTGCGCATCCGGCATTTTATTCTAATGGGTGTTTTTTTAGGGGCGGCCTCTTTCTTACCGAATGATACATTTGCTGAGAAAAATGGGTCGGCGAGTCAGCCGGTACCTCAAAAATCTGAAGTACATACTCAAGTTATACGCAAAGCTGATACTCCGGAGGCAACGAATAAAGCAGTCACCGTTAAACCTGACAGCGTAGATAAGAAGCCAGAACTGGCGGGTCCGAACCCGGTACCGAAACCTGACGCCCGGCCGCCGAAATCTATTAAACCTGTTCAACAGTTACCAGAGAAGGTGAATAGGAGTAAGGAAAAGGTTAATCCTGCTATAAAAAAGAAGCAAAAGGCTGGAAAACCTCCTGAACCTGCTATAAAGGAAAAAAGCCAGGCACTAAATCCGACAAAGCTTAACACTGTTAAGGTTACGAAGGCGTCAAAAGTGCTTCCTCCTAGCCAAAGGATTTACGAGGCAGATGAACACAGCGAAACTTCAGGCGAAAATGCCAGGCCAGAAAGTTTTACAGAACCCGAAAAGCCTGCAGGTTCAAAAAAGAGACGCACTTCTATGCATTTGGCGGAGGAACTTTTAATAGAGGACGAACAGGAAACTCCTTCTGATAATAAGAAGAATCCTAGAGTTATTGAGATGGCGAGTAATCCGCCACAACGAACACAATCGCCTGGAGGGCAATCAAACGATCAAAACAATGCGGGGGCAGGCCCGATAAGTTTTATTGCAGGTTTGTTTGACTGGAATGAATACTTTGGTGGGAATCATGGCCGTATCTATCATTCGTGTCAGGCAGATTACTTTCATCAATGGATCAATGCCCCACCTTCACCACCGCCAAAGGCAGCTCCTTTTTTCTTAACGTTTACTGCTTAATTAGCTAAAAAAACGATAGTAAAAGGGAGCAAAATGAGAATGAAAAACATAAAGAAACTGGTAAAAACTTTCGTCGCAACCACAGTATTGTCATTTGGTATCATTTCAGGAGGCCATTTCACTGAAGCAGCTGCACCTGACCAAGCAAACAACATGCAGAATCTCCAGGGAATTGAAAAAGCTTCTTCTGTCACTTCGGCAACTCCTAAAAAGGCCGAGCTTACTGTCCAGCCTAAAGAAGAAACAAAGCCGGAGGTAACTGCATCTACAGCAGAAGCCAAACCAGAGGTAACTGCGCCAAAGGCAGAAGCAAAGCCTGAAGCTGATACCCAGACTGAAACAGCAGAAAAGGCTGTGGATCCTTCACAGTCTAAAAAGGCTGATGCCCAGCTAAAGAAAGAGAATAAAGTCATCAAATCGCAGGCAGGTCTGCATGCCAGTGAAAATGCTAGAATGCATGCTGCCGAAAACTCAGCCATTTTTGCCAATAGCCCAACGGAAGAAGAGAAAGAAACTGAAGTACAGACGGAATATTATTATGGAACTGATTCAGCTACCGCAATTCCGAATCCTTCGGGGGATGATTTTTACCTCGGGAAGTTGGGATATGGCAGCGTGGTTCAATTTGATGCAAGCACAGGCAGTGGGAAATTCTTCAGCAGTGCCAGAGCAGAGGATGCTACATATGTTTACGGTTACTGGTTTTTAACTGGAATCCAACAAGCTCCGGCAGGTATCTCTGCGAGTGAGTGGGGAGTGCAGCAGGCTAAATTGGCACTGGAAACCTATGAGGCTATGAAAAGTGTCTATGGCTCGAAAGTAAGACCTGTTATCTTTATTGATGTAGAACCGGCTTCAACTGGTACGAAGGAGTATGACTATGCAAACAATCAGGCGATCTATACCGCTTTTGTCAATTATCTGAATCAATATGAAGAAGGCGTTAAGCCTGGTACCTATTCCTCAAAATGGAGCTGGGAAGTTTCAATGGGAGAATTTTCACCAAGCACGCCGGGAGCTTACTGGGTGGCCTATTACCCTGGGGACATTCCTGAAGATTTAACAATCAGCAATCCTGATTGGGGCAATTTCCCGGGAACAACCGAGAAGGCGCAAATTTGGCAGTATTATGGCGGGGAAAATGACTATAATGTAGCGTGGAAGCTTCCTTAAGATCTATAAAACATAACTCAAAGCTTGACTATCCCTAAATGGATAGTCAGGCTTTTTTGCAGTTTTGCCTTGGGAGCAAGCTTTTTCAGGGAGATACCATGGAGAACGAACAACTTTTATCATTTTATTTTATGTATCCCATGACAGACACAAGGGTCATATTTTTTCTATATATTAAAAGATAATATTTTTGAATCGAGGTATGTTGAATGGGTATCAGAAGAGCGACTCAAACAGAGGCAATGCATATTATTCAGCTGTCCGGTAAAGTCATGAAAGAGAGCTCCATGGGGTATGCGGAAAACAGTGCGCAAAATGCTTACAATCTTTTTATGCCAGTCCTTCAAAAAGGAGGCTATTTTCTAATCGATGTAGAAAATAACCTGCTGAAGGGATGGATTATGTTGGCTACGGACTATAATACTGTGAAGGATCAGGTAATGGGGGCCCTGGTTAGTGTATATGTTTTTCCCAAATACAGAAAATCTGGTGTTGCCAGGGACCTTACAATAGCGGCCATTAATCAGTTTAAGGCGATGGGTTTCAGGACGATCCAGCTAAACGTCTTTCAGGGGAACCCCTCCAGAATCCTTTGTGAAAATTTAGGTTTCAAACCTGTTTCAACTGTGATGGAGTTGAATATTTAATCCACTAAGCCGCTTAAGTAAAAATAAACCTCCTTCTTTCATCAGGATTGGGTTACTCAATTTTTTTGGGTACGAACAGAAGGCTGCGTATACTGGGCCCAGACAAAATTGATGGAACATGCATAAACATAGGAGAAGAGGAGGTTCTTAAATATGTATCCATATATGAATGGTTATCAACGACATGATTATAGATTTGGCGCTGGTTTTGGCTGGTTGCCGTTTTTAGGCGGATTAGCGGGTGGATTTCTTGGCGGAGCCCTGGCAGCTCCCCGTCCACTGCCACCCCCTCCGCCGCCTTTTGGTTTTCCTGGACCAGGCTTTCCAGGAGGACCTTATCTTCCCCCTGGAGGTTATCCTGGAGCAGGTTTTGGCGGTTACCCAGGCGGCAGTTTAGGTGGTTATCCAGGAGTGGGTGCACCAGGCTTTCCAGGTTCAGGCTACCCAATAGCACCAGGCGGAGCTGGGTATCAGGAAGATGGCTATCCATTTTACGGTTACACCGGTTTAGATTCATTCGGTTCAGGTTACCCTGCAGGTGACAATAAAGCACAACCTAAATATTAACGTGTGAAAAAGGCCTCTATGGAGGTCTTTTTTCATTTTCAGTCATTTCAATCCGCAACATGCTTCTTTTCATAATCCATGCAATACTGCTGGGAAACATGAATAGATATAGGCATGGCGGTAAAAAAGCAATAAGAGTCAGGAGTGAGGGGCATGCCTGCAATCAATGGAGCGCAGCTTAAAGAAAGAATCCGCAATTTAAACAGCAATATTTGGTTTGATGGCCATAAAGTCACGGGAGACATAACAGCTCATCCTGCCTTTAAGGGAGTAATCAGCAGTAAGGCGCGTTTATATGATTTTCAGCTGGAAAAGGAAAAATTGGAGCTTATGACATATCGTTCTCCATCGACTGGTGACCGCGTTGGCAGGTCTTTTCAACACCCCATCAAAAAAGAGGACCTGGAAATTAGGAGACTTGCCACCCAGGAGTGGGCAAAGCTGACAGGGGGAATGATGGGCAGGACGCCTGATTACATGAATACAGCTTTAATGGCTCTTAGTGCCTCTGCACATTTCTTTGAAGGAAAAAACAAATTAGGGCTAAATATAAAATCCATTTATGAAAATGCACGAGAAAATGACCTCACCCTCTCTCATACTTACGTTACCCCGCAGGTAAACCGTTCGCTTGGGTATCTTGAAGATAAAGCTCAGCCTATTTCCGCTCGGGCAGTCAAGGAGTCCTCCGAAGGAATTTTCATAAAGGGTGCGCGACTACTGGCCACGCAGGGAGGGATCACGGATGAGCTGATGGTTTTGCCGGCTGGCGGGAAATTCATTGAAGAGGATTATGTTTACGCCTTTTCGATCCCGAGCAGCGCTGAAAATCTAAAGTTCGTCAGCCGGGAATCCTTCGTTTATAATGAATCCCATTTTGACCATCCGCTTGGATCCAGATTTGAAGAAATGGATACAATTGTGATTTTCGATAACACCTTTGTGCCTTGGGAAAGGGTATTCCTATATAAAGATATAAATGCAGCCATCCAATTGTTTAACGAAACAAATTTTAATTCTTTTTTATATCATCAAGCCTTATCCAGGCAGTTAACCAAATCCCAGTTCTTCCTGGGAACTGCCCAATTAATTACGGAAATGATCGGTATTGGTGAATACCATCATGTAAAAGAAAAAATCAGTGAAATTATCTGCGGTGTCGAACTGCTGAAGGGACTTCTTCTGTCATCAGAAATGCAGGCGGAACAAAATAAAGCTGGACTGATGGTGCCCGATGCGAACCCTCTCTCTGCGGCCAGTCTCATGTTCCCGAAGCTATACCCAAGGTTTGTTGAAATCCTCCAAATACTGGGCGCAAGCGGAACCATCACTATCCCGACAAGCAATGACTTTAATTCTGAGGTAAGGACTGACCTTGATTTGTATCTGCAGGGAGCTGATGCCGGAGCTGAAGAAAGGGTTCAACTGTTCAGATTAGTGTGGGATATGTGCTCGAGTGCCTTTGCAGGAAGAGAAACAATCTACGAGCGGTTCTTCTTCGGTGATCCGGCCAGGCTTTCTGTCGGGCTTTATAACAAGTACGATAAAACTCCATACATGGTAATGGTGAATGACTTATTGAACAGTTAGCTTGTCATTAAATATGTACGGTTTACACATAGGAAACAATGGGGTTTTCAGAGAATCTCCTCAACCGCAGTATGAAGAAGCTGGGGGAATTTCTTAACGGGTCCCGTTTTGCAGGAGAAAACTCGAATTAACCTTGTATTTAACATATTAAATCGTACAAAAAAAGGTAGCTAATTAGCTGCCTTTTTCTTATGGTTTTTGTACTGTTTTTTTATTTGTCTTTATTCAGCATAAGCACCCTATAGTTTAAGTGCACTTTTTCACAAAGTTAGTTTTTCAGGAATGGTTCCCTATGTGTTCAATAAGAGTTTGAACAAAAAAGGGCGGTAATCCTGATTGGATCAATCCACCCCTATGGTTAATCATTACAAAATTTCTTTACGTCCAATATATAAAAAATGTTGGCTTGTACCAATTAGATTTTCATCAGTGCTTAGATGATAACCTATTTCTATCCACTTTCTGTACTCACTTTCATTTAATAAATTTATTTCTTTTTCCTTACACCCTAAAATATTTTCAATTCCTGCAAATATTAACTCCTTCAACCCATAGCTTTTCATAAATTCTTTAGCTTCTTTAGGATTGATGAAATAAGCCGTTGTAAAGCCTTTTCCATCCTTATTTTCTCCATCCTGCAAATATCCAAGTAACCCTTGAACCGATTCGATGGGATATAAGTTCAATAATGAATCTTGAAGTGGAGCATATACGGAAATAAACGAAGCAATGATAATCCCATCTGGCTTCAATAGTTTTAATGCCCCTTCAACAGCTTTTCTCCTATCAGCTTCCTCGGTCAGATGATATAACGGTCCCATTAGAAGAATGACATCGAAATGATGCTGAAACTCCTCCAATTCTAACGCATTCCCGTGTATATAACCCTCTAAGGCAATACCTTTTTCAAACGATTTTCTTTTTGCAACTTCAATATTTTTACTTGATAAATCTAAAAGAGTTACTTTATGACCTCTTTCTGCTAAATACATAGCATACCTACCTGGACCGCCACCAATATCGAAAATTTCCAAATTATCTCCTTTGATAAAGTCATCAAGATACCGTTTGGTTATGTCAAACTCAATTTTATGACGCTGTAACCTTTCCCATTCGTCGTAAGCATTATCGTACCAAGCCTGGATTTCATTCATATTCCTGCTCCTTCCAAAAGGAAATAATTAAACAAATTATAATCCTGTAGGAGTGGAAATATTAATAAAATTATGTCTCTTTTCTTACATTTGCTATTCAACTATCCTGCTTCGTTAGTACAACAACCACTATGCAGAATCATTAAGAAAAATTCCATTCGTCCTTTTTGTTTTTATCAGGTGGTTTTATAAACACATTCTCTCCAGGTTCAAATCCTTCTGGCTCCCAATCGTGATCCTCATAATTTTCTTGTTCAAATAAGTTACGTAAGAAGAGTATTGCTTCTTCCCAAGTCGTAAAAACCTGAAAAGAATAAGGTGGTTGACCTTCGTCATTCCAAACTGCCCAACTCCTATTGGGTAACTCCGTTGCATTCCATTGGGCATCTTCAGGAATACGGAAAATAAAAAAAGTGTTATAATAAGCTGCCGTCCAGTCTTGGAAGCCCATTTCCAAAGCAAATTCATCATATTTTTTAAAGATTAATCCCCTAAAGAACTTTTTAATTTTCATCTATGAACACCTCATACCTTGTTCAACTAACCTGCTTCGTTCGTATTATAAGGTCATCCAGATATGCAAATATTTCTGGTTGACCTTTTTTTATATGGTCTTATTATAACGGTAGCCGGGGTAAAACGTAACTGCCCGTGGGACTTGGATCCCGTCAACAAAACAGTTTGCCCCCTACTTGTAGAAACATGATTGAGGCTGGTTGGGACATAGATCTCGTATAACAAGCGAAGCTGTGACACTGCAAGGAGAATAAGGGGTACCGGCAAAATAAAAGATTAGGAGATGGTTATGAATGAATCCAGTCGTTGGTCTGGATATTTCTAAGGGGGAAAGTCAGGTTCAAGCTTTTGTCGATAAAGGCAAACCATTCCGTAAGAGCTTTAAAGTAGCTCATACACTTCAGGGTCTTGATTTACTTGGAGAGTTTTTAGAGGTAGTACAAAAAGAATCCGGTCTAAAACCTCCAGTTATTCTTGAAGCTACTGGACACTATCAAACACCCGTTGTTCATTATCTAGAGGAACGTGGGTATTTATTAATTATTATTAACCCTTTAATTTCCTACAAGGCGAAAAGTTCAAGTTTAAGGAAAGTAAAGACAGATGCCGTTGATGCTTACCACCTCTGCGAGTTGTTTTACAAGGAGGAGTTAGAGCCGTATAAAAAGCGAGGAGTTCAGCTTTTAAACCTTCGTAATCTTACAAGACAACACGAAAATATTACAGGAGTCATGATTCAGACAAAGCTGCAGTTCCAGGCTATTCTAGATCAAGTATTCCCTGAATATCGGGGAGTGTTCGGTGATTTATACTCTGTGGTATCACTCTTAACGTTAAAGGAGTTTCCGTCATCTGAAGACATAGTAAAGGCTAGTGATGAAGTACTCTCAAATAGAATTAAGGAATTATGTAAAAGTCGCTCAATCAGATGGGCCAATGAAAAAGCGTTACAACTAAAAGAGGCGGCAGCTCGCAATCCCTTTGAAAAGACAGTCTATCAGAGTCATATTTTAAGCTTAGGTATGTATATTAATATTATTCTTCAATACAAAGAGCATCTATCCACATTGGAGTCTGAGATAGATGCCCTCGCTAAAGAAGTTGAAGAATATAATATTATCAAATCTATCCCTGGTATCGGTGAAAAGATCGCGGCAACGATCATTTCTGAAATTGGGGAGATAGATCGATTTACTGATCCTAAAAAGCTCGTGGCTTTCGCTGGAGTAGACCCTAGTGTTTTCGAATCTGGCAAGTTTACTGCCACCAAGAATCGAATCACAAAAAGGGGATCCAGCAGGCTTCGTCACGCCTTATATATGGCTGTTAGATGTGCCATACGCGATTGTCGCAAACAGAAAACGACGGATGAAATCATTCCCCGAAACAAACGAATGCGTGAGTTTTACGACAAGAAGCGTGAAGAAGGAAAGCCTTTTAAGGTAGCAGTGATTGCTTGTGTAAATAAGCTTTTACATTGGATTTTTGCCCTATTAAAAAATAGAACCACTTTCCAAGATATTGCTTAGAAGCAACATCTAACTAAATAACGAAAAACCTTCCAATTCACAGAATATGAAGGTTATTTGGTATACCCTTTTTTAGTATATCACGGTTGAATTTTAGATTTTAATGAAAAATATTGACAAACTATTAGCTTGTTTTGTTTAATAAGGAATTCAATAAAAAAGGTGCTTAATCCTTCCTGGATCAACGCACCCGTTAGTTCAAGAATAAATCGGGACTTTATTACTGAGTTTCTCTTTTATCCGCTGTGTAGTCCAATACGAAATAAAGGATGTACAATGAAATAAAGTAAACCCCCGCCGAATAGATTGTTTTCCATTCGCCATAATGTAAAACTCTAATATAAACTGCATACAATTCGAGAAATACAAGAATGAATGTCCATCCCAAGATATATATAAATTTCTTAAGGGCATTAGAATTCAGAGGAAAATAATTAAAAATAATAAGCAGAACAGCAACCTCACCAAGAGCTACAGATAGGTACAACCATTCTATTTGTTCTTTATCAAAATACCAGTAAAGTTTGTACTTTAAATCAAGATACAAATCAGTTACAAAATTCATCAACAATGCAAACTGTATTGTAGCTAGTAACTCGTGCCTAGTTCTTTTTCTGGGCATTTTGAGGGCAACTAAAAGAACTAATATAACTGTCACTATAAATAGCTTCACCAAGAGGAACACCTCGTTTTTTAAAAACAACAATACCAACCATATTGTCAGTATTTTTTCGAGGAATTATTCTTCTTTAACCTGCTCCGTTAGTCGAATAAGGAATTCAACAAAAGGGAGATAAGCCCCCCTGGATCCTCGCTTATAAATAACCCTTCATCCTTATAACTTTCCCATCAACCTCTGGACCAACTTCTTCCATTCCCATTTTACGATAAAATTTAATCGCAGCAGCATTTGATGGGGAAACTCTCAGATGATACTCACTTACTTTGCTGTCTCCGAAAAATTGCAAAGCATAACTGTGCAATTCTTTTCCTCTGCCCTTCCCACGCATTTCGGGTATTAAATAATAAAGATTTACATACCCAATATTGTTACCTTCATACTCACGAACAGTTAATTCAAGTTGCCCGATATATTTACCGTCCTCCTCCACTAAAATAAAGCCTTTTGGAAAAGTTGATATTTTTTCATCTAACCAATGGAGATATTCTTTTTCATCACCGAACCCTGTAGTATCTCCAAAACTTACATAAAATGAATCTTTCCTAAATACAACTACTGTATCTCGATGTTTCTTTATATCAATTTCTTCAAAATTCATTGTTAACACCCCTTGCAAATATCCAATTCCCTTATTCAAAATTCCTGCTTCGTTCGTTAAATAAGGATTTCAATAAAAGGGTGCCTAAATCCTTTCTGGATTAACGAACCCGTTAGTAGAAAAGTGACACTAAGAAATTATAGAATGAATGAATCATAATTACTGACCAAAGAGAATTACTTTTCTTATATACAACCCCAAATATAATACTCAATACAAAAATTGTTATTATGGAACTAAAAATAGAAGGGAATTCAAAAAGACCTTTATAAAACCAAATGGGAAAATGAATGGCTACAAAGAGTAAAGATGTAATTGTATTAGCGATCCAAAATCTATGAAAATCCATAAGTTATCTTAATAAAAATCCCCTAAAGACGATCTCCTCAGTTATTCCGACTAATAGAATAACATTGAGCCATTCGTTAAACCCTAATTGAAAATCTATATTATTCTCTATTATATTTAATACGAGAAAATAGGATATGAGGATTAAGGATGCCCACCCTGTCCATTCTAAACCTTTTCTAAAGTTTTGACGTAACCCTAAATACGAAGATAAGTCGGTTTTCTCCATGATTTTGACTAAAAACATAACTGGAATGACCCAAATAACTATTTTTATAATGGCTGATATTATAGCTCTTGGAACAGAAGCCAACAAATCTAAATATCGAACTAACCATAATTCTCTCATACACCATAGGGGATAAAAAATTATATACCCAAATATAATTTTTATTTGCTTTTAATTCCATCAAAAACTCCTTCTTTCAATAAGCCTGCTTCTTCAGTTTAATAATGAATTCCGCACATAGTGCCGGCAATCCTTCCTGGATCCTAACAAAAGGTAAGTAATTAGCAATGCAATTAGCATTTAAATTCACAGCGCATTTGTACCCTTACTTATACGTTATTAGTAGTGTGTAAAAATGTATGTTAATTTCTATCTGATTTTACACCTTAATAAACCAGAAAGCCTTATATCACAACAAAAATAAAAGGAGCTAAATAATGTGTTATTTAGCTCTCTAAAGCTGTTGCTATTCTATTTTTTCTCCCTCGAAACGGAACCGGTTAGGAATTTTATCCGGGCTTTTTGTGTTTAATAGAAAAAGGCTTTTCTTTGCTGGCCGGCCGCATCCTTGTTAGGATTCTCACCATATTCCCAAACAACCGATTTCCACATTCTGAAATTTTTTCTTGCCTCTCTGTCCATATCGTCCCTTCCTTGTTTTGCATACTCTACACTGACATGCATATTCAATGGAAAGGAGAAGATGGATTTGCCGACAGCTATGCATTTAAATTTACGTATTGATCCTACGCAATATATTCCCCAGATACGTCATGTCCCCGGTTATGACTATATCCATTTAGTGCGAGATCCCAAATATATGACGGATCTTTCTCTCTTGAACGAAAAGGTCCATTATCTGAGTGAAATTTTTTTACCCAATGAATTTGTGAAAAAACATGATATTTCGCTTCTACATGCCCATCATGGACAATTAGGGATTTTATTGCTGCCGTTTAAAGAAAAGACAAAGCTCCCTTTAGTGACCAGTATCCGCGGCAGGGACGCCACATTAGGGCATCAGCCGGTTGGTTATTTAGAAAACATGAGAATGCTTTTTGAAAAAGGTGACCTATTCTTTCCTGTGTGCCAATACTTAGCTGACCGGATCATTTCGTGGGGATGCCCGCCGGAAAAAGTCAAAGTACTTTATGGCGGAGTCGATTTATCCAAATATCACTACAGGGCACCGGCCATGGAGGGTTCACAGTCGATTCTGACTGTAGGAAGGTTAGTGGAAAAAAAGGGCCATCCAGTTCTAATGAAAGCATTTAGCAAGATAAGTGGTAAATTTCCTCTGGCTACCCTGACAATAATCGGCAGAGGGGAAATGAAGGAAGAACTGGAATCACTGGCATCTCAACTGAATTTGGGTGAATCTTTCCAGCTGCTTGGTCATCTTCATAAAGATGAAGTACGAAAGCGTATGGCAAATGCTGATTTGTTTTGTGCGGCTAGCCTGGAAGCATCAAATGGAGATCTTGAAGGCATACCCAATACGTTGAAAGAGGCAATGGCACTTGGTGTACCTGTGATTTCCACCAATCATGCAGGCATTCCTGAGTTGATCACACATCAACACGAAGGTTTCTTAGTTGAAGAAAATAGTGTTGATGAGCTTGCGGAGGCTCTTGAATTTATGTTAAGCAATAGGGCATTGTGGCGGGATTATACAATTGCCGCAAGAAAGAAAGTTGAAAAGCTTTTTGATGAAAAGAAGCAGCTTCGGCTGCAGGCTCAGTATTATGATGAATTATTAGGAGGAAGAACATGCAGTTTTTTGAATCTATTAATTTAAACCAAAGTGCTGAAAAGATTGAAATTGATGCCAGCCGGAACTATCCAATAGTCAGCAGGGGGTCCGAAAGTGTCATCTTTAAAATATCCCATGAACATTGTTTGAAAGTCTACACAAACATGGATCAGCTTAAGCTGGAGGCGGATGGCCTGTATGCGGCCCAGGATTTATCCTTTATACCAAAGTTATATAGAGTCGGGCCGAATTTTATGATCAGAGAATTCTACGATGCGCCAACCCTAAAGGATTATCTTAAGAACTGTACGTACCTTCCTGAAAATATCGCTATAAACCTTCTGACAATCGTAAAGGGCATGAAAAAGGCAAAATTAATGATGGGCAACGATCCATTGGATCATATCTTTGTCACTGGGAATGAAGAGTTAAAATGGATCAGTCCTATTAAAGAAATCAAGGGGAATTCTCTCATTCCGCTTTCATTGCTCAATGACTTGAAGGGAATTTTACTGCAGGATTCCTTTTTGTCACATGTAAAAAAACTGGATCCGGGTCTATATAATAAATGGAAGGTGTTTTTAATGGAAAATCAAGTGGATTATAAGCGGTTTACTGATAACACTGAAGAGAAATATGAGAATCTAACCCATAATCTAATAGGTCAAGGGCGTCAGGGGGCAGTCTATCGGGTTGATGAAGATAAATGTGTAAAAATTTACCCAAAACAGAGTCACTTTCTTAAAGAAAGGGAGGTTCTACTGTCAAGTCAGCACCTTTCTTTTATTCCTAAAGTCTATGAAACAGGTCCTAATTATATTTTAATGGAATATTTGCAGGGACCGGATTTAAATACGTTTTTAAAAAAGCAATCGAAACTGCAGGAAGAAGTCACAATCAATCTGCTAAAGATTCTGGAATCCATGAAAGAATCAGGCTTTACAAAAATCGATGCACCATTAAGGCATATATTTATCACTGGGCAGGGGTTCAAGTTAATCGATCATGTCTATTCATTCTCCAAAAAACAAAAACGTCCGCTTGAGCTATTCAGGAACCTGCATGAAAGGAAATTCCTCGATTCTTTTCTGGAACAGGTCAAAGCGATCAACCCGAAACTCTATGCAGAGTGGACAAATAAGCCAATACCTCTCACAAAAGAAGAAGCGGAAGAAGAGGTTAAAAAGATTAGAAAAAAAGAGAAGGACCAGTGAAAATGAAGATACTGGTAACGGGTGCTGCCGGATTTATCGGCTTCCATGTTTCATGTCGTTTATTAGCAGAGGGGTATGAGGTAATTGGCGCAGACAACCTGAATGATTATTATGATGTGACCTTGAAAAAAGAGCGATTTGAGATTTTGGAAAAAATTCCAGGCTTCCATTTTTTTAAATTAAGTTTGGAGGATGCTGGTTCGCTTAATGCCATTTTTGAACATCACTCCATTGACATTGTGATCAACCTCGCTGCTCAGGCTGGAGTCCGTTACAGCATCACTCATCCGCATTCATATGTCGAATCCAATATCACCGGCTTTTTAAATGTTTTAGAGGCATGCAGGAACTATAGTGTAAAACATTTAATATATGCTTCTTCAAGCTCAGTTTACGGCGCGAACGAGAAGGTTCCTTTTTCTACATCCGACCCCATCGATCATCCCGTAAGTATGTACGCCGCCACAAAAAAAGCCAATGAATTAATGGCTCATACCTATAGTCATTTGTATAATATTCCTACTACTGGCCTTCGATTTTTTACTGTTTATGGACCATGGGGACGACCGGATATGGCCTATTACTCATTCACAAGGGACATCATCGAGGGAAAGAAGATCAAAGTGTTCAATCATGGCGATATGAAAAGGGATTTTACTTTTATAGATGATATAGTAGAAGGAATAATCAGGCTGGTTGATCGCCCACCTTCTCCTGACCCCGATTGGGATCCTCAAAATCCTGATCCAAGCTCAAGCTATGCTCCCTATAAAATTTATAATATAGGTAACAACCATCCGGTAAAGTTAACAGAATTCATTCAAATATTGGAGAAACTGCTCGGCAAAAAAGCAATGACGGAGTTCCTGCCAATGCAGCCAGGTGATGTAAAGGAGACGTTTGCGGACATATCTGACTTACAGCAGGAAATAGGCTTTTCTCCAGCTACACCATTGGAGACAGGGTTAAGCCATTTTGTTAAATGGTATAAAAATTATCATAACTCGTAAATCCTGAAATCAATGGCACATGAAAGCATTCCTTCTACTTTGAAGGGAATGCTTTTTTTGATCTCGCCCAAAATGGAATATATAAAATCAAGAAGGTGATGAACGCAATGCCTTCCAGTGAAAGGATATACCAGGGCCATGGTCCGAGATAATCAATCAGCGACGGATTTACCGGCTTTTCGGAAATGTACATATAATTCCCTTCAATCAGGAAGTTGACGACAAAAATTAGTAATGTGTATGCATTCAACCACAAAAATGCCTTCAATATGGACTTGCCGGTCGGTTTGAAACCTTCCACGAATACCATGAACAAGTTCGCGATGACCGTGCCGCCATGTGAAACAAAAAAGTGGATATAACGGTAGTGCGGAAATGTATAAAGACTGATATCCGGTGTGAGCATTGCCTGAAGCGCGCTTCCTACGCCGACGAAGTATGTGAATTCAAACAATGCATACCGTTTATTCAACAGAAGAATGGCTGAAAGAATAAGAGAAATGCTGCTGAGATGCAGGGGCAGGGAGTATTGGAATGCCCAATGACCGCTCCACCAAAGCCAGGCTTGCAGACTTACTTCTGAAAGGATTAACATCGTGAACATGCCAATTCTGGCAGCACGATTGAGCACGGGTTTTCTTAAGTGCATGCGGAAAAAGAACAATAAGAATATAATTAGCAAAAAAACTGTTAGAGTAATAAGATGAGCGGTTGAAAACAGCTGAAAGACATTTTCCTTGCCTGGATCAAAGTATTGGCTCATACCCGTTCTCCATTCTTAATAAGTTCCGGTTTGATTCCTCTTACTTTAACATATTCACATAAAGCATATGCATACCAAAGCAAAAAGCAGCATCGGTGTTCGATGCTGCTTCTTAAAACTATAGCTTTAATTTTCTCTCGATTGTACCCAGGCTCAAATCAGCGATGATCGCCAAAATAGATGCTGGAATAGCTCCGACATAAATGCGAATGTCATTTCTAGAATTGATGCCAGAAAATATTTCGCGTCCCAGCCCATCTCCGCCTACGAATGGAGCAAGTGTGGCGACGCCGACTGCAATGACTGCGGCGATACGCAGGCCAGCCATAATGAAAGGCATTGCCAGAGGAAGCTGGACTTTAGTCAACAGTTGAAAATACGTCATTCCGATTCCATGCCCGGCTTCAGTGATGGATCGGTCGACCTGTTGCAGGCCAACATAGGTATTCCGGATGATCGGCAAAAGTGAGTAGAGAAAAAGTGCGACTACTACAGTATAAAAACCTAGCCCGAAATAAAGCATCAACAATGCAAGCAGGGCTAAACTGGGGATAATCTGAATGATATTTGCAACTGATAGGATAACAGGTGCGAGCTTAGGGTATCGATTGCAGAGGATTCCCAGCAAGGTTCCAACAATTAGGGCGGCTGCTACCCCGCAAAGTACCATCAGCAAATGTTGTCCAGTATATAGTAAGATCATATCAAGGTTATCCTTGATATAAGTGAATAGTTCCTTTAAAAAAGTCATTTTCTTCACTCCATTTATTTTTTAAGGAGGCCCTTTTGCTGTAAGAATTCTCGTGCTACATCTCGTTCACTTCGATTATTGATATCTACTTCATAATTAAGCCTGGTGATTGTTTCTTCATCAATCTTGCCTGTAAGTTCCTCGATGATTTCGTTCAATTCCGGATGAGCTTCCAATATTTCATTCCTTGCCACCATCGAAGCATCATATGGCGGGAAGAAGCGCTTGTCATCCTTTAAGGTTTTTAATTTGTATTCAATCAACCTCGGATCAGTAGAGTAGGCAAGGACAACATCGACATTTTTGCTGGCTACTGCTTCATAGACAAGGTTAACATCCATTGAATAGGCCTTTTGAAAATTGAAATCATAATGCTTAATAAATGCCGGATAACCATCCTGCTTCCTCTCCATCCATGATGAATCCACTCCAAACTCCATATCAGATTGATATTTTTGCAGATCTGATACATTGTTAAGGCCCTTTTCCTTCGCCACATCCTCTCTGACGGTAAGGGCATACGTATTTTCCCAGCCAAGCGGATCAAACCATTTTAAATTATAGTGGCGGTCGAAACCCTCCTGCGCCTGCTTCAGCACAGCTTCCCGGTCAGTGGTTTGTTTTACGGGAAAAAAATTATTAAAGATAACGCCAGAATACATTAAGGCCATATCGATATCATCTCGGCCCATCGATTTTAAGATCATGGAATTCGATAGCAGGTCTGGTATGACATCGACCTTTAAATTTGTACGGTCTTCAATGAGTTCTTTATAAATCGCAGCCATGATCTTTGTCTCTGTGTATGTGGCGGCGCCGATTTTAATCGTATCTTTTGAACTGCAGCCTGATAGCGATAAAAGCAAAGCCAAAAGGGCAGCAGCTAGAATAGTGATAGCTTTAGGCATATTTTTCTCCCCATTTTTAGAATTTTACATTGCCTGCCGGCTTTGTTCTCTATTTTTTCGCGTAATGAACCCAAGAATGAAATCTACAAGAAGTGCTAGGATAATTGCGCTGATTGTACCTGTGAAAATAAGAAAGTTATCATTATTCGCCATTCCGGCAATAATTAAATCTCCAAGTCCCCCAGCACCGATCAAAGCGGCAAGTGTGGTCCAGCTAATGATATAAACGGTAGTAAGACGGATACCGGACAGAATGAACGGAAATGCGAGAGGCATTTCGATTTTCCACAATCGCTGCATGGAACTGTAACCAATCCCTCTTGCTGATTCAATGACCCCCTGGTCGACCTCTTTAATGCCCGAATACGTATTCCGCAATAAAGGGAGGAGGGAGTATAGGAATAAGGCAAACACGGCAGGTTTTAAACCAATTCCCATCAGCGGGATTAACATAGCCAGAAGGGCAATGGTTGGTACTGTTTGGAATATATTGACGATGCCGAAAACAAGGGCTGAAATAGGTCCCTCTTTAATGCGGGTAAGGATAATACCTGTTGTGATGGCAACCAGGCACCCCAAAGCAACGGCAAGGCCGACAATCATTAAATGCTCCCCCGACCGGGCAGCAATATCAGGCATACGCAGCTGCAAAAATTCAAAATAATCCTGAAGGAGCTTCACTTAAACCACCTCATGTTCATTAGGAAAGATTTCTTCGATTGGGAAGACCTCCGCCATCAGCCGTACCATGCTGCCGCGGGTAATGATTCCCACCAGCTTCTGTTCATTCGTTACTACTGGAACATAGGGAAGATTATGCTGGCTCATGTATTCGAGTGCGACGGTAAAGGGAATATCAGGCTCTACGGTATAGGTAAATGGAAGCATCACATCTCCTAATGTTTTCGTTTCGTCCTGGTAGTGGCCAAGAACATTTAGGATTGGAGTATATCCCAGCAGCCGTCTTTTTTGGTCGACAATAATAAGGGAATCCACTCTTCTTTGTTCCATTAGCTTTAATGCCGCGGCCAATCCCCGCTCAGGATAGGCAGTTGCCGGATTATCAGTCATTACTTCTTTTACTGTGGGGATTTCCTGCTTTTCCCGCAGCCTGTCCTTACCGATGAAGTCTTTAACAAAGTCATTTGCGGGATGTCGTAAAATATAGTCTGGTGATCCAACCTGAACGACTTCACCATCCTTCATGAGGACGATATTATCGGCAATCTTGATCGCTTCATCCATATCATGCGTTACAAAAACAATGGTCTTTTTAAGTTCCTCTTGAACGTTGACTAATTCGTTCTGCAGCTGTTCTCTGCTTATAGGATCGAGAGCGCTAAATGGCTCATCCATTAAAATGATTTCAGGTTCTGCGGCAAGGGCTCTGATTACTCCTACTCGCTGCTGCTGGCCTCCGCTAAGCTCGCGCGGTTTCCTGTCCCGATATATGCTTGGATCTAAATGAACCATGGAAAGCAGTTCATTGACTTTTGTCTGGGTTTTTTGTTCATCCCACTTCAAAAGCCTTGGTACCGCGGCAACATTATCCGCAATTGTCATATGCGGAAATAACCCTATGTTCTGAATGACATATCCGATTTTGCGGCGGAGCTGGACTGGATCAATTTTTGAAATGTCTTCGTTATTGATAAACACATTTCCATTTGAAGGTTTGATCAAGCGGTTGACCAATTTCATGGTTGTTGATTTTCCACAGCCGCTTGGCCCGATTATGGCGTGGATCTTTCCAGACTCGAGTTCCAGATCTATATTTTTCAATGCTTGGAATCCATCATTGTATTTCTTGGATACATTTGCAAACCGTATCATGTTAGTTCCTCCATCTCAGTCTGATGTACTAGTTCTTAGAAGTTACTTAGCAACCTAGTTAGCATTTAATACCCCTTTTTAGGGAGGCGAAACAATTTCAGGACTCTTACCGATAATTCCCTGACGTGGGAATCATACTTGAAAAAGTGAGAAAGGGACCGGGGATAGCAGATTTATAGTAATCAGAAATCACAAAAATTGGCCAACCAATTAGAAGACTATAATATGGCCAAACTGCTAGTTTTAAAATATTCGCTTATGGAAACAAATTTGATATGATAATAGTGGATCAAATAAAAGGAGGAATTTTCCTATGTATGATGTGGCAATTATCGGAGCTGGCCCTGCAGGCGGAAGCGCAGCCATTTTCGCAGCGAAGGCTGGCAAGAAAACAATCGTATTGGACAACAATAAAAGTGTGACAAAGCGCGCATGGATGGAGAACCATTATGGCGCTCCTGAAATCGCTGGTCCTGACTTAGTCGAAACTGGCATCAAGCAGGCCAAGAAATTTGGTGCTGAGTTCGTTGAAACTACTGTAACCTCTGTGAGCAAAACAGAAAGCGGCCTTAAAATCGTTACTGAAAATGGCGAGTATGAAGCAAAGCATGTGATCATCGCTTCAGGCATGATGACGGATGTAGCTGAAGCATCAGGTCTTGCCACAAAAGATGGCACAGAGCCAAGAATCAAGACCATTTTCGATGTGGATGCTGCCGGAAAAACAAATGTTGACGGTGTTTGGGCTGCAGGCACTTGCGCAGGCGTAAGCATGCACACCATCATCACAGCTGGCGACGGCGCGAAGGTTGCGATCAATGTGATCAGTGAACTGAACGGTGAGCGTTATGTGGACCACGATGTTCTAAAAGCTTAATGGTTAAAAGCCTTGCAGTAATCTGCAAGGCTTTGATTATATTATAGGTTTTGCCAATCAGGGTTAAAATCTAGTTGCTATAATTAAACTGTTCCTCAATCTTGCCATCTTCATCATGAATATAAGCCATTGTGCCGGCTTCTTCAGCCATTCGTTTGGCTTCATCTGCAGCCTCGGATTTTGAGCCTGAAGTAAATTCAGGGTCATCTTGTCCCTCTTTTTTGACTGCCCACCCCTCTTCATCATGGGGTACGGCATGGAATCTTGCTTCATCAGTCCCAGCCCGGTCCTTGAAATATTCCTCGCGTTCCATACTATCATTCTTATTTTGAGCCATCTTAATACCTCCTTGGTTGTATTAGTTTTTACCTGAGAAAGGTATTAAGACTTTACCCGCAAATAATCCCTAAAAACGCATCGGCACATGATGGATATTTTTGGAGTTAAAAAGGTTTATAGTATTCTATCATCCTGGCTGTCTGCATTTGCAGCAAACTGCCGTGGATAGGTAATCTGTAAAATGCCATCCTGGAAGCTGGATTGAATGAACCTGGCCTCGGTAGGTTCGGGAAGCGGAATCAAGCGTTCGAATTCACCGTAAAACCTTTCCCTTTTGACCTCCATATCAGGCGGAAATAAAGATCTCACTTTTCCTTTTACCACCAGAGTGTCTTCCTGCCTTAGTGCAACAGACAGATCGCTTCTGCTTAAGCCTGGAACCTCGATGACCAGGCAGATGGCGGATTCATTTTTATAAATATCGTATAAAGGGAAATCATCACTTGCATGAACCACTCTCTCCGGGATCCCATGATTGAATAACCCCCGCCAAAAATCATCTTTTGGATATTTATTCGTCAACTCGAGCCACATTTTCACTTTCTCCATATCCATGTCATGGCCCTCCCATAGAAGTTTCTATATTTGATTCGCAATAGGAGCTGAAGGGTTCGCGATTTGATCCTGGTCGCTGACATCTGGATCCAAAATCCCGGTATTCTGCAAAGAAGATGATGGCGAGAAATCACCTAGAGAAAAATTGACTCCGAAGTTCTTGCTGTTAGACGTGTGGCTATTATGGACGGTAGGTCCTATATCCAGGTTTCCGTTTTGAGTGATTCCATTGACTTTGATATTGAAAATATTTATTTGGTAAGGCATCGAAAACCTCCTTGTTTTACTCATGACAGCTGTTTGTCTTCTTGCTGCTCCAGGTTAATTTAATCAAGAGGCGGCAATGAACCCCTCATTTAGACCAGGGAGACTATATGATGGGTTCATCGACCGGGACCAGAGGGACTCCCTGGAAGGTTGAATCCGCAGTGGCAATCGCTGCTTGATCATTTACATCCGGATCAATATAGACATTATCCAGTAATGCTTCAGTTGGTGATGCATCTCCAAAAGAAGAATTTATTCCTTGTGACTTATCGTTAGCAGTATGGCTGTTATGGATGGCTGATCCAATGGTGATGGAGCCATTTCCCGATACGCTGTTCACTTTGAAATAAAAGAGATTGATCGTGACTGGCATAGCATTTCATCCTTATTTCGTCTTTGAGGTACTATATGCAGTCCTCTGCCCAAATGTTCTTTTGCATTAAAAGAGGGGGATTATCCGGGAAACTGGATAAATACCTAAATAATCCATTCTTCAGATGGATAAACACCCAGGAAATTTCTTTGTTTTTGCATAATCTTTAGTAACCTTTTGTAAAAAGGAACATTTCTTGCTGTTTAAACTGTAAGAAGACTACAAAAAATAGAGGAGGAAAATGCAATGACTGTTTCAAATCAGTATTCACATGCAATCAACCAGGTGCCATTTGATCAAAATGATATGAGGTTTGGAAGGCCGTTTGGCTTCGGAAGGCCGTTTTTTGGCCGGCCATTTTTCGGAAGACCCTTCTGGGGGAGGCCATTCTTCGGAGGGCCATTTTTAGGCGGGCTAGCCGCAGGATTGCTGGGTGCGGCATTGTTCAGTCCGTTTTATGGATATGGATTCGGCTATCCATATTATGCCCCGTACCCATACTATGCTCCATACCCTTATTATTGGTGAAAAATAAGCCCCTTCCTGGTTTTCTGGGACTAAAAATAATATTATGTGATGGCACAAGCTGTTTGGAAATAAAATGTAATATTAACTAGCGGAGGTTTAAACCATGGCAGTAGTAAAGCATACAGAGGCAGATATAGACCTGCTGGCGAGACTCCTCAGGGCGGAGGGTGAGGGGGAAGGCCAGCAGGGAATGCTGATGATAGGAAATGTGGGAATCAACCGAATCAGGGGGAATTGTTCTGACTTTAAAGGATTAAGGACGATTCCTCAGATGGTCTACCAGGAACATGCATTTGAGGCTACCCAGAAGGGCTATTTTTACCAGAGGGCCAGGGAATCGGAAAAGAGGCTTGCAAGGCGTGCAGTAAAAGGCGAACGGATATGGCCGTCCAAATTCGCTCTCTGGTATTTCAGGCCGCCGGGAGATTGCCCGCCCACCTGGTACAATCAGCCGCATGCGGGGCGTTTTAAGCTGCATTGTTTCTATGAACCTACTGGCGAAGAATGCGAAAATATTTATAATACCTTTTAATGGGCTGGCGATAATATTCGCCATCTTTTTTTTGCTATCTTGACTTCAAAACCAATAAGGAGTAAAGTTTAAAAAGGTTAATAGTTAAACAGTTTAACAGTTAAACGATAGAATTAAATAAAGGCGAGGTGAATACATAAATATGAGTGATAAATTAATAAAGGATTTGGTTGATCACTATATCGATGTTTCCTTTTCGGTCAATAAGGTTGCAGAGGGGATGATCAAGGAAGAAATTGGGTCTGACCTGACGAATGATCAGCATTATACATTGCGTTATATCAACAAGGTAGGCTCTTGTACATCATCCGAGCTGGCTGAGGTTTTTGATGTCAAAAAAAGTGCCATAACAGCCATTATTACAAGGTTATGGGAAAAGGGGCTCATCCAGAGAACAAGGGATGAACATGACCGTCGTCTGGTCTATCTGGCTTTGACGGATAAAGGAAATGAACTATTCCAGAGGACAGAGGAGCGGATTCATGCACTGGTAGAATCGATTATAACAAGATTCGATCAGGATGATATCATCCAGTTCTTAAAGGTATACGACAAGTTGAATGAAATTTTAACAGAAAGAAAGAGTAGGGTGGAATCATCATGAAATTCATTATAAAGCAAAAATGGTTTGTCATTATTGCATGGATACTTGTAGCTGCAGGCTTGTTCATGGCTGCACCAAATATGGCAGAACTTGTGAGGGAAAAGGGACAAATTACTGTGCCTGACGAATACTCCTCGACGCTGGCCGGCAAAATTATGGATGAAGTCAGGGAGCAGGAAGGAGGAGGCGATGAAACCCAGGTCGCACTCGTCTTCCATAGCGAAAAAAAGTTGACGGAAGAAGAAATCAAGGAAGCGGAAACAGCAATCCGTAAGCTTGAAGATAATAGGGAGAAAATCGGGATTACCGATATCCTGACACACTTCAATGAGGAGAGCCTTAAGGAACAGCTTGTTTCAGATGATGGTAAGTCAATCCTGACATCTGTGACAGTCAGCTGGAACGATCGTGAACCAAGTGAAATAAGGCAACTGCTTTATGAAACCATTGAAGACGTAAAAGTAGACCACTATTACACGAGCCAGTGGCTGATCAATGAGGATCTGATGACCAGCTCAGAAGAAGGCTTGAAAAAAACAGAGGGAATCACGGTTGTTTTTATTCTTGTTGTTCTCCTTCTAGTGTTCAGGTCGGTCATCGCTCCGGTCATTCCGCTGCTGACAGTCGGTATGGCATACCTTGTGTCACAGTCGATCGTAGCAGTGCTCGTTGATCAATTCAATTTCCCGCTTTCAAACTATACGCAGATTTTCCTTGTTGCCGTATTGTTCGGAATCGGAACGGATTACTGTATTTTACTGCTCAGCCGCTTTAAGGAAGAGCTGGCACATCATGAAACTGTTGGGGCGGCAATTGTCGCGACTTATAAAAATGCAGGGCGCACCGTATTTTTCAGCGGTGTAGCCGTTATGATCGGCTTCGCCGCAATTGGATTCTCACAATTCATTTTATACCAGTCCGCTGCTGCCGTAGCGATTGGTGTAGCCATGCTTTTGCTGGGATTATTTACTATTGTCCCGTTCTTCATGGCGGTATTAGGACAAAAGATTTTCTGGCCTTCAAAGCAAAGCGCGGAGCATGGTGAAAGCAAGTTATGGGGAACAGTCGGAAGATTCTCACTGGCACGACCATTCCTGAGCCTGCTGATTGTCGCTGCAGTTTGCGTACCGTTCCTGATTGCTTACGACGGAGACCTTAGCTATAACTCGCTGGATGAAATCAGCGGAGATGTAAACTCCATTAGGGCCTTCAACGCTATTGCCGACAGCTTCGGCCCAGGCGAATCCATGCCGACTCAGGTCATTTTGAAAAATGACGAGAGAATGGACTCAGCAGAATACATTGAATTAGCTGAAAAAATCAGCACCGAGCTTGAAAAAGTAGACCTGGTTGACACGGTCCGATCAGTCACCAGGCCAACAGGAGAGCCAATTGAAGACTTCTTCGTTTCCAAACAGGCCGAAACACTAGGTTCAGGACTTGGAGAAGGAAAAGAAGGGCTAGATAAAATCAGCGAAGGACTTAACGAGGCTGAAACTGAATTGTCAAAGTCCGCTCCAGAATTGGAGGGAGCAGCTGACGGCATCAATGAGCTTATTAATGGAACAACCGCAATCAAGTCCGGCCTTGGGGAAATCCAGACGAACCTTGCAAAAATCGAGGACGGCATCCGCCAGGGCTCTGCGGGCTCCGATCAGATTCAGGCGGGGCTGGCAGAAGCGAAGACTGGAGCTGAGGAGTTGCTCGCCGGGTATAAACAGCTGCAATCCAAGTATGTGGAGATGCAGGCAGGCCTGGCGCAGCTTGAGGCTGGTTATAAAGAGGCTGGTAATGGCTTATCAGGGTTATCAGCTGGAATATCACAGGCACAACTATCATTATTTAACCACTTAGAAAACAGCTACGATGTAGAAAGTGATGGAAAGTATCAGGAGCTAAAATTAACCCTTGCAAAATATCAGGAGGGGCTAGCTCAAACATCCACTGGAATAAACCAATTAAACCAGAAGCTTCCGTTGATTACCGGCGGCATGGCCCAGGCAAACGAAGCCTTTGCAGGAGCACTGGCCCAGCAGGCTAAGTTCAGCCCAGGGCTCGAACAGCTCATCAACGGAATCGAGAAACAGCAGGCAGGGCTTAATCAGCTTGCTGACGGCCAGGGGCAAATTGTTGATAATTTCCCTAAGCTGACAAATGGATTAACAGGAATCAACGCAGGCCAGCAGCAGCTTTTGGCTGGCTTTGGCGGACTGGGGACACAGCTGAACCAGCTCACAGACGGACTCAGCCAGAGCACCGATGGTTTGAATCAGGTGTCTGAAGGCCTTGGCTCGGCTCAGGAATATCTCGATGGCCTGGCAAGCTCAGATTCCAATGGTTTCTACCTGCCGGAGGATGTACTGGAAAGCGAGGACTTCGCACAGGTATTTGATGTCTATTTTTCAGAAGACCGCAAAGTCATGACGATGGATGTCATTTTTGAAGCAAATCCTTACTCTAACAAGGCGATGGCACAGATTCCAGAACTCAAAGATGCAGTGGATCGCGCTACGAAAGGAACAAAGCTGGAAAACGCCGATGTAGCCATTGGCGGGATCACGAGCACGAATGCCGACCTTGACACGATGTCCGGCCAGGATTATTCCCGTACTGTGATTCTGATGCTGCTGGGGATTGGCATCATCCTTGTATTCTTGTTCCGTTCGATAATCATGCCAATCTACATTATTGGTTCATTAATTCTAACGTACTATACTTCAATGGCGGTCAACGAAGTCATCTTTGTTGATATCCTTGGATACACAGGCATCAGCTGGGCGGTTCCATTCTTCGCCTTTGTCATCCTGGTTGCCCTTGGTGTCGACTACAGTATCTTCCTGATGGACCGTTTCAATGAATATAAGGACCTGTCAATCTCGGAAGCCATGCTGCTTTCGATGAAAAAGATGGGGACGGTCATTATCTCGGCTGCCGTCATTCTTGGCGGAACTTTTGCTGCGATGATGCCTTCCGGAATGATGTCATTGCTGCAGATTGCATCGATTCTCCTCGTAGGATTGTTCCTGTACGCATTCATCATGCTGCCGCTGTTCATCCCGGTATTGGTGAAGAACTTTGGTGAAGCAAACTGGTGGCCGTTTAAAAGAGTATAATTAATAAGAGGCAGCCATTTGGCTGCCTCTTTTTTTAACAACCATCCACTCCGCATGACATCCCTTCATCCGGGTCATCCATTTGTGAAAGGATGATTTGCTCCAATGCCTTTTTTGACCTCATCCCTGGAACCACCCGGTCTCCGACAATGAAAGTTGGAACGGCAGTGATGTCCACCTCATTATAAGCATGGTTCAAAGCTTGTTGATGTGCTTTTTTATACTGCCTTGTTTCCAGCGCATGGCGATATTTATCCTGATCAAGACCAACTTCACCAGCAAGCAATGTTAAAACCTCGACATCCCCGATATCTAACCCTCTCTGGAAAAATGCCCTGAGCATATGGTCATTGTACTCATTTCCTTTTCCTTTTTCCTTCGCAAACTGGTAGCCCTCAAATGCAAGATGCGTATATGGCTGGGGAGACACATCCGGAAGGACAATCTCTACTCCCATCCGCTCGGCCATAGGATAAACCGATTGCTCCCAAGTGCTTTGCAAATAATGTTCTTCAGGCTTCAGCGTTTTGTTTGGATATGGCCTTAATTCAAAAGGCATCCATTCCAACTCGACATCCTTCCCCTTAATGGCTTCCTTCAGCGGAAACTCCGCCAAAAAGCAAAACGGTCAAACATAATCAGAATATATTTTGATTTTGAGTGTCATGATTTCCTCCTTAAAAATAGTAACGATAATAGGTTTCGTTTGAATTTTACCTTTATGCACCAAGGTTAAACTTGAAGTGAACATTTCATTGCTAAAAATCAGGCTAAACCATATGATGGAAATATCATACTTCAAAGGGGATAGAATATTGCGTACATATAAATTGGTTTTTTCATATGAAGAGGTGAAATTTTTATAAAAGAATGGGAGACTAAAAAATGACAACAAATCTTTTTCGCGGAAAAAACTTAAAGCTAACAGCAAAAAAAGAAGGGGATATAGAAATCATCGCTTCCTGGGATGAAGATCCCGAGTACTTGAGAAATGTGGACACTGATATTGCAGTACCCCGTCCGGCTGAGCATTTTGAAGGTGAGGGTGATCCTCGGTCAAATAGCTTCTACTTCCGCTTAAGGACAATTGAGGATGACAGATTAATCGGATTTATCGTCATCCACAGTATTGAATGGAATAACAGAGCAGGTATGCTTGCGATGGGCATCGGCAATGCCAATGACCGTGGCAAAGGATATGGATCGGAGGCCTTGCAGCTTATCCTTCGTTACGCCTTCCATGAACTCAACCTGCATAGAGTGGGCCTGGATGTAATTGAGTACAATAAACGGGGAATACGTGCCTATGAAAAAGCCGGCTTTCAGGTCGAAGGCAGGATGAGGCAGGCTGTGCATAGAGATGGCAAGATTTATGACCGAATTACGATGGGAATCCTGCGGTCAGAATGGGAGAAAAATCAACTATAGCTTTAAAAATAGTTAACAGAATCGCTATTGAGGTTCCGTTTTCGGGATAATTAGATATTGGCATTAGAAATGGCATGTGTATGGGCACACATCATTTTGCTAATTAAATAGGCCTTTTTTTCAGCTTATCAATTAACCATATGCAGATATAACATGGCTGTCCAGTGGCGGGCGAAGCCAAAGATCCTGGAAAAAGAAAGGCACAGAAGACAAAAAAATTATACAGCTGAATATTATTAGAGTACAGAAGAAAGCTATAGGTTAAAAAGGAGCCCTTACATATGTTTGGACTTATAGCTGCAATTATCCTTTTTAACTTAATTGCTTTTATGACAAATAAGAGGCTGACAAAAAATCAAATTGTACATATCTGGATGTTTACAATTGCTTTCCAGGCTGTTGCAGAGACATTCATAGACTTTAAATACCTGGGCTACTGGTACTTCTATAAAGAAATAAATTGGGGAGTACTTCCGGCTCTAACGGTTTTGATTCCCCCCGTTAATATGATATTTCTGAATTTCTACCCGTTTGGACATCGTTTTTATAAACAACTACTATATATCGCTATATGGGTTTTAGCCATTACGGGTTATGAAGCGATCACCTTATTACCCGAACCATGGGGGTATTTTAACCATGGGTGGTGGAACCTGTGGTACTCGGCAATAGTTAACCCTTTCTTGCTGGGCATTGTCGCGCTTTATTATAAATGGATATGCAAAATTGAAAAGGGAATTTACTAGGCATATCGATTAGCAAGGGTAAGGTAGGGAAAAGCTTCTGAAGAAAATTATTGAACTAAATGGAGCTTTTGCTGATAAAATAACAAAAAAACTCGCCTTTGTGGGCGAGTTTTCTAATTATATGGGATTTGATCTGAGGTTACTCAGATGCCGGATTCAATTCTTTTGCAGATATAAACTTATCGAATACCCATCCAGCGAGGCCGCCGATCAAAGCTGGCAGAAGCCAGCCCAGTCCTTCAGCATAAAGCGGAAGCGATTGAAGCAGGGCCATAAGTGCTTCTGATTCAACGCCAAATGTTTTCAGTCCATCCACAACACTGACCATTCCAGCTGCCAGAACAGCTCCAACATAGACTCCTCGTGCACCTTTGAAAAAACGGTCCAGGAAGGAAAGGATGACAAGGACAATCGTTATTGGATAAAGCACAATCAATACTGGTACTGAGATAGAGATAATCTGGTTCAGGCCAAGGTTTGAAATCAATAAGCTGACCAATGTCACGGCTAATGTGAAAGTTTTATAAGAAACGTTTGGTATCATCTTGTTGAAGAATTGACTAGTTGCCGCAACAAGACCCACAGCTGTTGTGAAACAGGCAAGCGTTACAATCAAACCCAAAAGCAGCATTCCCGGTACACCAAAAATCAACTCGGCAGCTGCCGTTAAAATTTCACCGCCATTTTCGAATTGGCTGCCTGAAGCCATTTTAGCTCCAAGCAATCCCACTGTTACATAGACAAAAGACAAACCGACCCCAGCAATGATGCCTGCCTTTAATGTTTCTCTTACAACCATCCTGCGCTCCAACGCTTTTTTCTGCTGGACAGCTCCAACTACTATAATTCCGAAGGCGAGTGCTGCGATCGTATCCATGGTTAGGTACCCCTCCAGGAATCCGGTAGCAAACGGTGCATTCGTATACTTTGCTGAAACCTCTCCAAATGACCCCTCAAGCTTGAAAACGCTTCCGAGTACCAGCAGAAGAATCGCAGCCAGCATAACAGGCGTTAAAATACTTCCAATCCGTTCCACCATTTTTGACGGATTCAATGTCACCCAGTATACAAGAGCAAAAAACACAACAGTGAACAATAAAAGAAACGCAGTATGTGAGCCGCCTTCTGCCAAAAATGGCTTAAGGGACATTTCAAAAGCAACGTTCGCACTTCTCGGGATTCCAAAGAATGGCCCAATCGACAGGTATACCGCTGCGCTGAAAACAACCGCAAAAACAGGATGTACCCTTGAACCAATTTCTTTAACACCATCCTTCGCCATTGAAATGACAACGACAGTCAATAGAGGCAGGCCAACTCCAGTTACAATGAAACCAAGCATTGCAGGCCAAAAATTCGCTCCTGCTTCCTGCCCTAAAAATGGCGGGAAAATTAGATTCCCTGCTCCAAAAAACAATGCAAATAACATCAGACCGATTGTGAGTGTTTCTTTACCCTTTAAGCTTCCCATCCTTAATCTCCTCCTAATATAATGTTTTGGCACTGAGAGTATAGGAATTTCAGAACGGATTATTATATAATCAAAAATAAAAACCCGCCCCCTAAAAACTAGGGACGAGTTATGCTCGCGTTACCACCCTGATTCCGCAAAAACATGCGGCCCTCATCAACGTACCATCATACGTGTTCCCTTTAACGGCGGACACCCGGCAAAAGCTTACTGCTGTTAAGGTTCAGCTAAGCATCTCAGAGATGATATCCCTCTATAACCTGAACACCGGCTTGCAGCTAATCACCGGCTCTCTTTGGATCAGTTCCATAAAGGACGTGTTCTCGTCATCGATTTTATTATTTTGAAATATATTTACTTGAACTATAATAATATTCAGATAATAAAATGTCAATACTATTTCCTAAGGAAAATTTTTTATTAAAAATTCGATCACCTAAAGGATTCCATTTAATGGACAAATTGCGGCCAGGTATGATTCGAAATGTATAAGAAGAGCTGTTACTAGACATTTTAGTGGGTGCCAAGCTCAGAAATCTCTATTAAAATCTTTGATAATAAAATATATTATTCATAATATGACAATCCGTATTAAAATTGGGATATATAAGTCAGAAAATGGAGAAATGCCATGAATTTCAAAAAGCTCGATGCATTTATGATGGTTGTTGAAAAAAACAGTTTTTCAGAGGCGGCAGCTGCCCTGAAAAGTTCCCAGCCATCGGTTAGCTTGAAAATTAAGAGTCTCGAAGATGAACTGGGATTTGAATTGCTCGATAGAGGAGCGGCTGGTATCAGGCCAACATCTGCAGGGATGCTGGTATATGGTGCGGCCAAGGACATTAAGAGCAGGTGGAAAATACTCGAAGATCATCTCAGTGAATTTCAGGGTACACTGACTGGCACCTTGTCCATTGGAGCGAGCACGATACCGGGAACCTATCTGCTTCCGGGCTGGATTAAGAAATTCCGCAGTCTGTATCCGAAGGTAGATGTAAAGATAAACATTGGTGACTCCAAAAAGGTGCTGGATCAGCTGCAGAATCATCAAATTGATGCCGCCATTATCGGGATGAAGGTTGACTCCCGCCTGCTGACAAGTAAGCCGATCGCCTCTGACTCACTTGTGTTGATCACACCTGAGGGGCATCCGCTAATTAATGCAAAATCACCTGATTTTACCCAAATCCAGCAATATGATTCCGTCCTTCGTGAAGAAGGATCAGGAACCAGGAAAATGATGGAGCATTATTTGATTGAAAAAGGTATGTCAGTCGATGACCTGAATGTTGCTGTTTCCATCGGAAGCACGGAATCCGTCATCGCTGCAGTGGAAGCAGGACTTGGCATCAGCTTTGTTTCAAGGCTTGCGGCCATGCCCGCAGCAAAAGCTGGCCGCATTTCGATTATTAATAACTTTGAACCCTACGAAAGGGAATTCTATCTTGTGTCACATTCAGATGCTGAAAACCGTCCGTTAATCAAGCAGTTCACCGAAGCGGTTATGGACTTTAGGACAAAGTAAGGGCGCGTGATCAGGAATTTGTCCGAAGTGACCCCATGTTCAGGCAAAACCAAAGGTCCCACCCCGGGTTTTGTTCGAAGAGCCCCATGTTCAGACAAAACAAAGGTCCCACCCCGGGTTTTGTCCAAAGTGGCCCCATGTTCAGACAAAACAAAGGTCCCCGCTCTGGTTTTGTCCAAAGTGACCCCGTGTTCAGACAAAACAAAGGCCCAAATTAGAATATTTGTCCCAAATGGCATCCTGTCATGATAAATATAAAGACATCTTTAAATTTTCACATTATTATTAGAGTAGGAGAAAGGGGCGTTTGCGATGCAGGTAAAGGTATTTGCTAATCTGAGGGAAATATGCGGAGGCGTGACAGTCGAGGTACTTCCTGATGGTGACCGGGTAATGGACGTTCTGGACAAGATGTGCGAAATGTTCCCGGATTTGCATGAGGAAATTTTTACAGAAGAGAAGAGGCTGAAGCCATTCGTCCATGTTTATATTAATGGCCGCAATATTGTCCATGATCAGGAACTTGAAACGATCGTGAAAAACAGTGACCAATTTGCCTTGTTCCCACCTGTTGCTGGTGGCTGATATGGTTGATAGAATACTAGAGTTCCGCGGAATTAACCGTGATCATCTTGGCATGTATTTTGAAGAACTGGGCGGCAGACTTGTGACGGAGTCCTTCCCGTACGTGTATGAGGGAGAACGATGGAGAGGGGAAATCTTGAGCGAAGACGAACTCGCTTTTACCAAAACGTTCATCGTCAATGCTGTACATATCCGTTTTGCGGCGAAAACCCTTGAGGAGCTTGAACGATTGATCAAAAATTACCGTTATAAAACAACCCGGGTAGGCGGGTAGGTTTCGGCATCTGATTGCCGGAACCTTTTTTTATCTGAAAAAATGGAAGTGGTCGATATAATGCAAAAAGTGGTCGATATATCGTAAAATGTGGTCGATAAAATCAAAAATCCGCTTATATATTGCGAAAAGTGATCGATATATTTTATTTTTCGCCAATAAATAAAAACCACCCCATATCAAAAACAAAAAACCAGGCAAATTCGCCTGGTTTCCTTCAAAACTGTTAAACTTCTTCTGTAGCTGGAGCTGTTTCTTCACCGATGATGCCCAGTTCGCGAAGCTTTTCTTCGGTAACAACGCCGTCTTTCCAGCCGCGGACATTATAATAGTCTTCTAGCATGATATCCATACGGGAGACAAGTCCTTCACTGTTTCCAGAAGCACCTTCTTCAGTGAAGCGTTTTGGAAGGAAGTCATCCTCACGCTTGTTGAAGCCGGCAAGGTTATTGTAGTAACGCTCAAGATTGTAGATTCTTTCTCCTGCAAGCATGACATCATCCGCTGTCATTGGGATGCCTGTCATTGTGCTGTATTGCTCAGCATAGTGCTCAGCATTTTCAGAGAAAGAAGAGAATTTACAGATATTCATAGAGTCAGAGAATGAAAGCAGGTTCTGGAATACATTCAGAAGCTCAGCTTTCCCTTCTGCTACTGTACGGTCAGTTGGCTCTGGAATACCGGCGATTTCAGATGCGATTGTGTAGCCGCGAAGGTGGCAGGCACCACGGTTACTAGTCGCATAGCCAAGGCCGATTCCCTGGATTCCGCGTGGATCGTAAGCAGGGATGGATTGGCCTTTAACTGACATTGACAGTTCAGGTACTCCCCATGCAGCTGTCGCGCGTGCAGGACCTTCAGCAAGGATGCCACCGAAGCCTTCACGGAACGCAATTTTTCGTGCGATCTCGATCATGCCGTCAGCATCGCCCCAGTCAAGCTTCTCTTCAACAATTCCTTTTTCATAGGCTTCCATTGTCACAGAGATGGCATGGCCAAGCTCGATTGTATCCATTCCATATTCGTTACAGATATCGATTAAGTATGCAATCGCTTCAGAGTTGCTCAATCCGCTGTTTGCACCAAGCGCCCATGCAGATTCAAACTCAAAGCTTTCTACGCGAGTCTTATATTTTCCTTCCTTGACTTCAACCTCGATCTTACAGCCGACCGGGCAAGCGTGGCATGTGTTGTTGGCAACGAGAATATGCTCGTTCACCCACTCGCCGGAATGCTTTTCTGCTTCATCCCAGTGTGTCAGTTGAGAGTTGCGTGTTGGAAGCGCTCCCACTTCATTGATCAAGTTAGTAAGGACGTTTGTTCCATATACGGACAAGCCGCCTTTGTTAGGAGCAGTCAGGCCGCCTTCAAGAATCGCTTTAACAGCTTTCTTGTTAGCCTGATTGTAATCATCTTTTTGAGCAGGCTCAGGCATGTTGCCCTTCTGTGCTGCCTTGATTACGATTGCTTTAAGCTTTTTATATCCTGCAACCGCACCAGTTCCGCCACGCCCAGCCGCACGGTCATGCTCGTTCATGAAACCGGCAAAACGTACGCCATTTTCACCAGCCTGGCCAATCGTCATAACGCTGAGGTTTTCTTCGCCATGAGCATCTTTCAAAGCCTGTACAGTCGCGCGCGTGCTCAATCCCCACAATTGAGAAGCGTCACGGATTTCTGCCTGGCCATCCTCGATATACAGGTAGACAGGCTTGTCGCTCTTGCCTTTGAAAATCACGTTGTCGATTCCAGCCCACTTCAGACGGGCAGCTGTCCAACCGCCCATATGAGAGTCAGTAACCGTGCCAGTAAGCGGTGACTTTGTTACGACAGCAAGACGTCCGCTCATTGAAGAACGAGAACCGGTGACAGGGCCAGTCATAATACATAGAATGTTTTCTTCTGATAGAGGCTCCACTTCTGGTCCGTTGTCCAGTACATACTTGACTCCAAGGCCGCGGCCGCCGATATATTTCCTTACATCTTCTTCATTGATGCCCCGGTAACCGACAGTGCCATTGGTTAAGTCAACTATGACTTCTTTGTTTTTAAATCCCCCAAGATTCATCTTAACTAATCCACCTCTTTCACTTTTAATAGTAAAATATCCCTAAGAGGGTAAACCCTCTTAATATTTAGTATAGTGAAAATTTTCTCTAAAAAAAAGCTTTATTTAAAGATATAATTTAAATAGAAGTGAGGGGATTACCATGAAGGAAATGGAGCGTTATTCAAGACAAATGTTATTTAAGCCAATTGGCAGCCAAGGCCAGGAGAAACTGCTGAATAGTTCTGCAGTCATCGTCGGCATGGGCGCGCTTGGTACAGTGATTTCCAATCATCTGGTGCGCTCAGGTGTGGGACATGTCCGCATCATCGACCGCGACCTGGTCGAGCTTTCCAATCTCCAGCGCCAGACACTATATGATGAAGAGGATGCGCGCGAAAACCTGCCCAAGGTCATCGCCGCTGAAAAAAAACTGAAGAAAATCAATTCAGAGGTAAGAGTTGAGGCAGTCATTGCTGACCTGACGCTCGACAATGCCGAGGATTTGCTTGCTGGCTTTGATGTGATTGTCGATGGAACGGATAATTTCATGGCCCGTTATCTCATCAATGATGTCGCAGTGAAATATGGTATTCCATGGGTGTACGGAGGTGCCGTCAGCTCGCGAGGCATGTTCGCTGTAATCAAACCGGGCGAGACTCCGTGTTATCGCTGTCTTTTCCCGTCTATCCCCGCAGGCCTTGGAGAAACATGCGACAGCATCGGTGTGCTTTCCCCAATTACAGATATTATCGGATCGTTTGAAGCGGTTGAAGCATTGAAACTTCTTGTGGGAGCTGATTCAAATCCTAATCTAGAACAGATGGATATCTGGTACAACTCGAATTTTCAAATGGATATCAGCCAGGGACTCAACCCTGAATGCCCGGCATGTGTCCATCATCAATACGAATTTCTCGACCGTTCATCTGACCAGCAGATCAATTATGCATCACTTTGCGGGCGCAACACCATCCAGATCAAACCACGTCAGAAGGCGAAAATGGACCTTGAAAAACTGGCAGCCCGTTTGAAAAATAATGGCGAAGTAAAAGGAAATCCATTCCTGCTGCGCTTCATGCCGGATGAAGATATCACCATGGTCATTTTCCAGGACGGAAGGGTACTCGTCCACGGTACGAATGATTTGGTAAAAGCAAAAACCTATTATGCGAGGTATTTGGGCACATAGTTGTTAAAATTGGCCAGGTTGATTATGGCGGCTGCAGCGAGATGCTGAGATTGCCCGGTTAAATTTTCGTCAAAGGGGAAGAGGAGTATGGCAGGCTATATTAATGAGTTGAAGAGTGTGATAGGGGATGAACTTGTAAGTGTAAATGAGACGATATTGGAGCTTCATGGCCGCGATGAGTCTTATCACGAACCGCGCCTGCCTGATGTCGTTGTTTTTCCGAAAGATAAAGCCGATGTCAGCAAGATTCTTAAATTTGCGAACGAACGGAAAATACCAGTTGTCCCTTTCGGATTGGGCACCAGTCTAGAAGGGCATGTCATCCCTGTTAATGGTGGCATTTCCCTTGACCTATCGCAGATGAATTCGATTTTGGAAGTGAAGGAAAACGACTTTCTTGTAAAAGTACAGCCTGGCGTTACCAGGTCCGTTTTGAATAAAGAGCTAAAAAAATATGGCTTGTTTTTCACCGTCGACCCTGGTGCTGATGCAACCCTTGGCGGGATGGCTGCCACCAATGCGAGCGGTACGACTTCCGTCAGGTACGGCATCATGCGGGACCAGGTGAGGGATCTGGAAGTAGTCCTTGCCAATGGGGATATCATCCATACTGGCACCCTTGCCGCCAAGTCTTCTTCAGGAATCCATCTGAACGGCATGTTTGTCGGGTCTGAAGGAACGCTTGGGGTCATAACAGAGCTCACTTTGAAGGTGTATGGAATCCCGGAAGCGATTACTGCAGCCCGCGCTGTTTTTCCTTCTGTAAAAAGCGCCGTCGATGCAGTTGTTGGAATATTAGCCGGCGGCATTCCCGTTGCCCGAATTGAGTTTGTCGATGCGGAATCAGTCAAAAAAGTGAATGAATACATGGAAACTCAGTACGAAGAAGACACCACGCTATTCATGGAGTTTCACGGGAACGAAGCGGGCTTAGCACAGGATGTAGAGTTCGCCAGTGAAATATTAAAGGACCATGGCTGCACAAGCTTCCAGTTCGAGGCCGATTCCAAAGCACGCAACCAGCTTTGGGAAGCCAGGCACAATCTGCTTTACGCATATAAACACACTGCCGGAAAAAAAAGCATCATGCTGACAGACGTCAGTGTCCCAGTTTCCGAATTGACAGGAGCAATCCTGCGCACCAGGGAACTGATTGATGAATCAATGATTGAAGGATCGATCGTCGGCCATGTCGGTGACGGCAACTATCATGTTTTGCTGCTGCTGGATAAAGAAAATCCTGAAGAGGTAAAGATGAGCGAACAGATCAATGAAGCAATCGTCCACTATGCGCTGGAGCGCGGCGGAACCTGCACCGGAGAGCATGGAGTAGGATTGGGGAAAGCAAAATACCAGCGGCTCGAGCATGGGACAGCCTATGAAGTAATGAAAACCATCAAGAAAAGCCTGGATCCGAACGGGATTCTGAATCCGGGTAAGATTTTTATAGATTAAATGCAATAAAGCGGCCAATGGCCGCTTTATTTTTTGAACCCGCTAAAATTTCTCTTCGAAAAAAGCAATTACAAAGATAATCTCTCCGTTATGCCCGATAATCTCTCCGGTTATAGAGATATTCTCTTCAGTTTGCTGCATAATCTCCCCGAAAAGTGAAATAATCTCTACGTTTTACACCATAATCTCTACTTTTTCCAAAAAATAGAACCAATTAATAAAACAGCCTCACCAGCAAATACCCAAACACCGAAAGCAGCACGGAGCCTGCAAGTCCTGCTGACAAAGCTTTACCGCCCATTTGCCGGAATGACTTAAAGTCAACGTTCAATCCTAGTCCAGCCATTGCCATCCCGATTAGCAAATAGGCGAAACTGACGATAGCCGATGCAGCTCCTTGGCTGATGAGTCCAGTCGTATTGAATGCGCTGACCGCCAGGAATCCAAGGATGAACCATGGAATTGGGAGAGAGGCAAATGTCACTTTTTTGCCTGCTGCCCCAGTTGCCTTCCGCTGAATCAGAAATCCAATTAGAATGGCGACAGGAACAAGCAGCGCTACTCGCGTCAACTTCACGATAATGGCAAGATCCAAGGCTGCCTGTCCAGCCGGATCGGCAGCTGCGACAACATGTGCGATCTCATGCAAAGTCCCTCCGGCAAAAACGCCATAGTCCAGAGTATTCAACCCTAGATAAGAGAATATCAGGGTGTATAAAATCGTGAAAATCGTACCAAGTACAGCTACGTTCGCTGCACCGACGGCAGTTTCTTTTTCATTGGCTTTGATGACCGGTGCGATGGCAACGACAGCGGCAGCTCCACATATGGCTGTTCCGCAGGCAGTCAGGATGCCCAGCCTTTTCTCAACCTTAAAAACACGGCTCAGTCCGTAGACTGCGAGCAATGCAAAAGTCAGGTTCGCAAATGCGATGAAAAATACAGTCGTGCCGGCATTGTAAATATCAAACAGATTCAGCCGGAAACCAAGTAAAATGATTCCGAGCCGAAGCAGCTTTTTGCTGGAATAAGAAGCCCCCTCCAATAGTCCGCTGTCCACTCCGACAGAAGCACGCCATACCATTCCGAGCATGATGGCGATGACGAGCTGGCCCATGATCGCGAAAAAAGGCAGTCCAGCGATCAGGCGCGCGGCCAGTGCCAGAACAAGAGTCAAGGCAATGCCTTTTAAGACTGGCACTGTAAAACGAGGCAAAAGATCATTCATTTTCATTACTACACTTCCTCCAAAACTATCTTAAACGATAAAAGAAAAATAGCAAACCCCATACGTGTATGTGGAAGAATTGTCAATATTCACAAAACGGATATATGTAGGCTAAGCTCAGGTACGGAATGATGATTATAATAAAACTAACAATACAATCTCCAAAAGCAGGTGAGCTAAAATGGAGAAAAACATGTCGGAGAGAAGGTTCCTTGTCTTAGTCATTGCGGCAATCATGCTGTTTATGCTGATTCATCTTTATCACGGGGACCTTTCAGCTTATTTGAATCCTGAAAAATATATCGCCATTCATATCATTTTGGAACTTTTCAGTATAATTGTTTCCTTTTCGATTTTTTCCTATGGATGGAAAACCTTTGGCTTTACTCAGTCCAGAAAAACCCTGATGCTGGCTTTCTTGTTTTTCAGTGTTGGAGTTCTTGATGTTTTACACACGCTTACTTTTAAAGGAATGCCTTTTTTTATCACCGACAGCTCGATTGCAAAGGCAACATGGTTTTGGGTCACAGCCAGGACGATTGAGTCATTGATGATGGTGCTTGTCCTAATTTCGCCCGAATACAAGCTGACACTCGATCCTAGGCGAGTCTGCCTGGCTTCGTGTACCGTGCTTCTCGCTGTCATCATGTATGTGATTTTTAAGTATGAACAAAGTCTGCCGCTGCTTGTCATTGAGGGAGAAGGAACAACTGTTTTAAAAAATGTCATTGAATATGGTGTCAGTTTCCTCCATTTTATTTCGATCGTGATTTCACTATATTTTTACTACGAGGGGAAAAATGGCCAACATCTGTATGTGGCGCTGGCGTTTACATTTTTACTCCTGTCCGAGCTCGTTTTTACCATCTACCAGAGCGTTTATGACATTGACAATTTTACAGGCCATCTATACAAAGCAATTGGTTACTTCTTCATCATGAGAGGATTTTACTTCTCGACAATTGCCAACGACAGCCTGCTGAAAGATTCTCGTGAAAAAGTATGGTCCCAAACAGAAGAGATGATCCAGAGTCACTATGGAATCCTTTTTAGACTGGCAAAACAGGGAAATAACTACATCCATCAAATTGTCGGAGGCGGTTTGCTGGATGATCTCGGCTTCACCATGAATGAAATCAACGGCAAGACCCTGGGAGATTTTTTACCTGAAAAGGCTGCTGGAATCGAGAAGTATTATGAATGTGCCTGGAAAAATAATGAGAAGATCGTCTTTGAAATCGAAATTGGCGGGAGTACCTATGCCATTTCACTTATGCCAGTTTTGAAAAACGGGGAAGTTGTCGAGATTGCTGGGGCAGTTATGGGAATCGTCAAGTATTCACGGTTGGACCGCTGTTCAAGAAGTACAAAGGCAAGTGCCTTGTGAGAGTAAAGAAAACCTGCTTCCAGGCAGGTTTTTTTCTTTATTGTTAATCAGTCCTTAATGGAATTTTAGAAAACTCAGCGAATAAGCTATTAGTATCAGCCCTGTCCGTTCTTTAGGGTGACCAACTCAAGAAGGGAGCACTTTTTTCAGTACTCAAGAGGTTGTAAATAGTCTTTTTACAGGATGTTATTTAGCAGAAGGAAATGTTAATTTGGTTATGTGTTTACAAATTTCAACAATGTTTCCGAAAAAAATGTAAGCACTTACAATTTTAAAGGAAGAGGTGTTGATAGTGCTGGGATTTTTACAAAGAATCGGGAAGGCTTTAATGCTTCCAATCGCTGTTTTGCCTGCAGCGGCTTTGTTGCTTCGCCTTGGGCAGCCGGACTTATTGGATATTGCTTTTATTTCTGCAGCAGGTGATGCGATTTTTGCCAATCTTGCGCTGCTGTTCGCGATCGGTGTGGCAGTTGGCATCGCGAAGGACGGGAATGGCGCTGCAGGTCTTGCCGGTGCAATTGGCTATTTCGTTTTGACTAAGGGTGCCGGCGCCATTAATGAAGATATCAATATGGCCGTGCTTGGAGGTATTTTATCCGGGGTAATCGCAGGATTACTTTATAACCGTTACCATGATATCAAGCTGCCAGACTATCTTGGCTTTTTCGGGGGCAGACGTTTCGTCCCGATCATTACTTCCCTGGTGATGATTGTATTGGCAGGAGTCTTTGGTTATGTATGGCCGCCAATCCAGGCTGGCATCAACAATATCGGAGAGTGGATCGTTGGAGCTGGCGCGCTTGGCGTTGGGGTATTCGGTTTCCTGAACCGCTTATTGATCCCATTGGGTCTTCACCATGTTCTAAATGCACTTGTATGGTTTGAATTTGGTGAATTTACGAATGCAGCAGGAGATATTGTAAAGGGGGACCTGAACCGTTTCTTCGCAGGTGACCCTAAGGCCGGGATCTTCATGAACGGCTTCTTCCCAGTGATGATGTTCGGTCTTCCAGCTGCGGCGTTCGCGATGATTGCGGCGGCAAAAAAAGAGCGGAAGAAAGCAGTAACAGGCGCACTGGCCGGCGTTGCTTTCACTTCATTCCTGACAGGGATCACAGAACCGATTGAATTCTTGTTCATGTTCTTGTCTCCTTTATTATATGGGATCCACGCTGTCATGACTGGCCTGGCCATGTCCATTACCTACTTGCTGGATATCCACCATGGTTTTGGATTCTCAGCAGGGGCGATTGATTATGTCCTGAACTATGGGATTGCACAAAAGCCGTTATTGCTGCTGGGTGTCGGGCTCTTATACGGTGTACTATATTTTGTGATTTTCTACTTTTTGATCATCAAACTAGACCTTAAAACACCAGGACGTGAGGATGAAGTCGAGGGAGAGTATACAGAAAGCGGTGCGGCAAAAGGGAATTACGCTGAGCTTGCAGATCATTATCTTGCTGCATTGGGAGGCAAAAGCAATCTTAGGGAACTAGACAATTGCGTGACTCGCCTTCGTTTAAAGGTCGATGATATATCGCAAGTGAATGAGGCAGAACTAAAACGGCTCGGCGCGAAAGGGGTACTGAAACTAAACAAAACAGATCTGCAGGTGATTGTAGGGACAGATGTGGAGTACCTGGCAAATGAAATGAAGCGAAAATAAGAATCATCAGTACTAAGATGTATCATCTTATCCATTCGCCCCGTCGCAAACGACATGTTATGTGCAGATGGCTGCGGCGATAATCCCTTATTTTGTAAGTTCCAATCAGCAATTATCCGGGTAAAAACAAACACGGCCGCTGATACTAACTTTAGGAGGGATTCATCATGGATAAAGATAAATTTGTGAACATCGACCCAAATGCACAGCCGGTGAATCAACGTGAATTGGAAGAACAGCTGAAGACAACAGAGGCGAATCAAAAGCTTCAGGATGCTTTTTACGATGAAAACAAAAGCAATGGCGTAGACCCAGCAAACCTGAATAACCAGTCAGCGATTCTTACCGACATGGACTAAAAGCCGGCAGATGTTTGCCGGCTTTTTGCTTATTTGGACGAGACAATCTTCTTTTATTGATGGCGGTCTGTTTTATCGCTCTGGTCTTTGTTGCGTTTATTGCCCTTGCTGTTATCCCCACTGGTCAGCTCGCCGGAGAATTCGGCCATCTGGTTCCCGCGTTTAGGGGAATTTTGGTTTTCGCTGCCTTTATTGAACTTTTTGGTCACTGTTAGCCCTCCTATTGGTTAGTTCGGCTTAGTTTTCCCTGAAAGCAGTGGGCTATATGTACATTTTCTCGATAAAAAAGAGGCAGCTATTTGACGGCTGCCTCCTCGGTTTACCCTTTTATTAATTGTTCAATTTCTTTTTCGCTTACGTTTTCTACCTGGGCAGATCCTTTTAATTCCTGGATCAGCTCATTGGCTTCCTCATAAAGCGTGTCATCGGTAAATTCCTCGGAATAGTACAAGGAATCATCCAGCAAAGCCTTTACCCGCAGCCTTGTTCCAGATTCCGTGTCCTCATCTCCAAGTGTGACTGCAGAGCGCGAGGTTTCGTGCTGGCTTAGCAAAACTTTATTCGCATTTTCATCCTTCTTTACAGCTTCAACAATTTCCGCCAACGAATGAACTCGTTTCAATGACATCACCCCTCTATTATGTATTCCATATTTGAGGAATTTAAAACCAATCAAATGACAATTTCGAAAATTGTCCCTTTGCCGACCTCACTTTTAATACTAATTTTGCCGCCATGCGCCTCTACTAGTTCTTTTACAATCGCAAGACCGAGACCAGAGCCGCCTAGAGCTGTTGACCTGGACTTGTCAACGCGGTAAAAACGGTCGAATACCCAGGCCTGATCGTCCTTTGGTATGCCTTTGCCTTGATCTTCAATAGCCAGATGGGTGCGGCCGCGCTTTTTAAAAGCATGGATTGTGGTCTTAGTGCCTGCATCTGAATACTTACGGGCATTATCGAGCAGGTTGATGATGATCTGCTCAAAACGGACTGGATCAGCCTCGATATAGATTTCCCCTTCACATATGAAATTAAGCTTAATATTTTTTTCATTAAAAGAAGGAAGCATTTTCGTCTGGATACCTTGCAAAAGTTTACAAAGTTCCACAGATTCTTTTTGGATGGAAAAAGTATTTTCATCCATTTTGGCGAGCTCAAATAAACTCTTGACCAGGCCGGAAAGCTTGGTTGCTTCCTCATTGATAATCTGCAGATATTTGCTCCTGTCCTCTGGATTTGTCGATTCTTTTCCTGCAATATCAGCATAGCCTTTTATATAAGTCAGCGGGGTCCTTAGTTCGTGGGAGATACTCGCCAGAAACTCACTTCGCTGGCGTTTTATATGATTTAGGTCATTTGCCAGCACCTGAATTGATTCCCCCAGCTCCCCTAGTTCATCGTTCCCAAGGTGGGGCAACGCGACTGAATAGTCCCCCTGACGGATTTTCAAGGTAGCCTCATTCATTTTAATCACAGGCTTTGTAATGAACCTGGAGAGAAAAAGCGTGATGATCACCATTGAGGAAAGCAGCAGGATTCCGGCAAGCCAGAAGTGCCTGTTAAGCTTGGCGATAAGCCCCTGGACACGCTCGGTGTTCTTGAACATATAGACGTTTCCGGTTTCCTCTAATGGACTGACCGAAGCGATGTATTTCATATCCCTCCAGTCATCCTCAAGGATCAAGCCTGATCGCGGAACATCTCTGGGAGCTGCCGCCACGATATTCTGCATCGACTGATCCATCGGAATCGAGGAAGTAACTACCTCTCCTTTTTGGTCTGTAATAACAACATGAGTCTCCGTCCTTGATTCCATCGTCGTGATGTGGTGAATTGTTTCCGGTGTATAGGAGGTTTCCAGAATATCGCGATGGTTATTCCCGCGGGTTTGCAGGGAATTCAGCTCTTCATCAATCCTTGAATGAATGATTGAAAAGTGAAGGTAATAAAACAGTATGCCCTCAACCATCAAGATCGTTATGAAAAATACTATGCCTATTTTAAGTGAAATACGGTCCATGTCTGCTCACTCCAAAGGTTCTTTGCATTCATCATACTAAAAAACACAGGTAAGAATAAGTGGTTCTTAAGTGGAATAATTTGGTTTATAATTGCTTTATGTAGATAATTTATTCGATAGTGCATAGGGGGAGTGGAGCATGGAGAAAGATTTTCATTTTTCCAAAATGAGGATAGCGGTCCTGTTCAGCTTAGTCTGTATGACGACCATAGGGTTTACCTGGGGATTCCTGGACATGCTTTCAGAGCCGGGGAATGGGGGAGTACTTATTCTGTTTGGGGCTATCATTTTATTTTTCGGGTGGGTCCTGGTTTTCCTCGGGAGGACCTTTTTCCAAAATGAAGCGAATGTGACAATAAGTGACCAGGGACTCATCTTAAGAGGGAAAGCAGGACCGGGGTTCATCCCGTGGGAGGATATAGAAGGAATCCTGCCATATGAGGCCCACGGCAATGCAACACTGGGAGTAATCCTGAAGGATGAGGAACGCTATCTGAATTCGATGCCAAAGGGAGGCCAGCGTCTCGCAAGACTAAATGTCAAAACCGGGTTTCCTGCCTTTAACATAGGCCTGAGCAATATTAAAGACAAGCAGGGACTGCTCGATCTCCTGCTTGAAATGAATGTTCCTTTCTTTATTGAAGGGAACGGGACGGAGCATAGCGAACAGGAATCTAATTTAAAATAGTATGGTAAGCGGAGAAGCCGGGTTCTCCGCTTTTTGTTTTATCGGAACTTCGAAAACTGACTAGCTTCAAGTGTTTCGGGGCTGATCAAGGTGCCTGAGCCTTTCTCATTATAATAAGTCATTCACCTTGTTGAAACATCCCGTTATAATAAGTCATTCACCCTGTAAATCATCCCGTTTTCCAGGCTGTCCGCCAATATTAATTTGACGAGCGCTCCTGCAACAACGTCAGGACTGCGCAGGCTGCCGCTTTCTTTGTATTTTCTGAAGGTCTCCAGATCGGCGAATGCCTCCTCATTGGATGAGCGGATGGTTGACTGCATATCGGTATCCATGATACCAGGGCTGAAAGCAATGACTCTGCTCGGACTTCCGTTTTGCTCCAGCTCCAGGCCGGCTGTCATCGTAAACATATTGACAGCAGCCTTCGTGCTGCAATAAATGCTCCAGCCGTGGATTGGCCGCTCGGCAGCGCCTGATGTCACATTCGCAATCACAACTTTACAGCCAGTATCCTTTGCTTTTTGTAAAAATAAGTTACTGATGAGAATGGGTGCAGTCAAATTGACGTGGACATTTGTCTGGACGAGTGAAGGGTCAAGTTCTCCTCCGACCTCAATAGGCTCAATCACGCCGGCATTGTTGATAACATAGACGATTTCCGCATCCTTAAAAACAAACTCAGCAATCTTTGAGAAAACACTCTGAACCTGATCAGCAGCAGCGAGGTCACAGCTAAAATGTGAATAGCTGCCGCCGGCATGCTCTGCAGCCTGCTTCAGTAAGCTGCTTTCATTTCTTGATACAGAAACGACATGAATATCTTTTTCCAACATTTGTTGTGCGGCTGCGGCCCCGAGTCCCCGGGAGGCACCAGTGATGATTGCGTATTTCATAACAGACACTCCTATATTGATAATTTTTCCTGCAAGACAAATCTTTATCTTTTCTATTTTATCAAAAAACAAAAAAACATGGCTTTATGGCCATGTTCAGCAAAATTCTAATGGATAAGGCTTTTCCAATCATTTATAAAAGGGGAAGCAGATGCGTTGGGGGATGACAACACTTCCTCTGTGGGACCAGTCTGTTTCAGCTCGCCATCCATCAGGATCGCAAGTGTTCCAGCAAGGTATTTGAGTTCCATAAGATCGTGGCTGACAAACACGGTTGTCGTTTTTGTCTGCCCGATGATTGACTTAATATCCTTCAATAGCTGCACCTTTGTGGGGAAGTCAAGTGCAGAGAAGGGTTCATCGAGAAACAGGACTTCCGGCTCCAGCACCATTGCCCGCGCAAGGTTGACGCGCTGGGCCTCGCCGCCGGACAAATGGGCCGCGTGTTTTTTTGCAAGGTGGCTGATCTGGAATTTTCCTAGCCAGCAGGCAACCTTCTGTTTTATTTCCTGGCGGGGAAGATTCCTCAGCTTCAATCCTATCGCTACGTTTTGAAAGACTGTTGTGTCAAGAAGCAGCGGCTGCTGCATCGCGACGGCGAACTTTCTGCGCACATCAAGTGCCAGGTCATCAGAGATATCCTGATCCTTGAAAAAGATTGATCCCTGTGCGGGTTTTTCCAGCAGGGACAAGGCTTTGATAAAAGTACTTTTTCCGGCACCATTCGGACCCATGATCCCAAGCACTTCCCCCTGTTGGATCTCAAAATGAGGGATGAACAGCAGATTTTTTTTACCGGCTCTCACTTCCAAATTTTTCACAGTAATCAGTGGGATCATAGGCTCCGCTTCCTTTGCTGTAAGTAAGTCAGGGTAAACGTAATGATGAACGCCAATGTCATAAGGATGAATGAAAGTGCCAGGGCGATGTCAAAATTGCCTTTCGATACTTCCATGACGATTGAGGTCGTAAGAATCCGTGTCTCGCCGCTGATGTTGCCGCCGACCATCATTGCGGCGCCGACTTCGGCAATGACCCTTCCAAATCCAGCGATGATTGCTGCCAGGATCGCGAGCTTGACCTCTTTCATCAAAATCCAATATAACTGGAATCTGGTTGCTCCAAGTGCCTTAACCTGGAGAATCAGTTTAGGATTGATTTGCTGGAATGCTGTGCTCGTCAGTGCCGTCACGATTGGCAGCGAAACGAGAATCTGTGCCATGATGATGGCTGTTGGTGTGTAAAGCCAGGCAAGATCACCAAGCGGGCCTGATCGCCACAGGAAAAGAGTAATCCACAGGCCGGCGACAACAGGAGGGAGCCCCATGCCGATATTGATAATGGCAAGGATGAATCTCCTTCCCGGGAAACGGGCCAGTCCAAGAAACATACCAGCAGGAATGCCAATCATTGTGCTGATCAGAACCGCCGTAACCGAAACCCTCATCGTAAGCAAGGTAATCTCGAGTATTTCCCGGTCTCCCGACATGATCATCTCTATTGCTTTTTTTAATCCTTCTAGTAAAAGTTCCATAAGCAATCAGGCTTTCTTTCAAATTTTGTCTAGTAAAATGAGAATCTATTCGAAAAGGAAGAATAATGGTTCGCCGTATTCATCGACGCCAAATTCCTTGATGATCTTCTTTGTATCTTCTGAAACCATATATTCCACAAATGCTTTCGCACCTTCTGCATTCACTTTATCATGTTTTTCTTTGTTCACTTGCATAACGTGATAAATATTCAGCAGGCTTTCGTCACCTTCAACAAGGATCTCTGTGTCAGGCATGTTCTTTTTCTGGGCCAGGAAAGTAGCCCGGTCTGTCAGAGTATAAGCTTTTTTCTCGGAAGCGATCTGCAGTGTTGCGCCCATCCCTTGTCCAGCTTCGATGTATCCTTCACCAAGGCTTTTCTGATCAAGTGAAGATTTCTTCCAAAGCTCCAGTTCCTTTTTATGAGTGCCGGAATCATCACCGCGGGAAACGAAGGAAGCTTTTGATTCAATGATTTTAGTCAATGTCTCGGGTACTGTTAAGCCTTTTACCTTCGCTGGGTCTTCAGCAGGCCCGACAATAATGAAGTCGTTATACATTACTTTCTGGCGGTTGATGGCATCGCCGCTTTTCACAATTTCTTCTTCCGCTGCAGGAGCATGCACAAGAAGGACGTCCGCTTCACCCCGTGTTCCCATTTCAAGTGCCTGTCCTGTACCAACTGCGATGATTTTGAGATTATAATTGTTCTTTTCTTCAAAATCTGGCTTCAGGACCTCCAGCAATCCGCTGTCCTGGGTACTTGTAGTGGTAGCGAGGATCAGGTCAGTTTTTTCAGGTTTAGTTTCTGGTTTTTTTTGCGTTTCCGTTGTGGTTGAATCAGAACAGCCAGTTACGAAAGCGAACATTAATACAAGCAAAATGGAGATTAACTGTTTTAATTTCATTTCCTATGCCTCCGTTAATGATTTACATAAATGATTTTGCCAAAATCCCCGGCATCATAGCCATCAAGATCTTCGATGCTTTCTTTAAAATTGGTGAGCTGGATCAGGTCGATCATGTGCTGGAGCGATTCTGTGTTGGCAGGTGTCCAGCGAAACACTAGGTCAAACTGTTCTTTGGTGAGCGGGATGAAATCGAGGCCAAGCTGGCTTGCTGCGCACCTGATGCCAAAAGCGACGTCCGCTGTGCCCCTGCTGATATGTGCAGCTGCACCCAGATGGTTCCATTCTTCATTTTCGTAGCCTTTCACAGATGTCAGCTCCAGTTTCGCTTCTGCAAGGAAGGAATCCAGCAGGAAACGGGTACCGGCACCTTTTTGACGATTGACAATGGTAACATCGTTCCTTGACAGATCCTTGATCCCTGTAATGCTTTTTGGATTGCCCTTTGCCACGATTAAACCCTGTTCTCTAGCTGCAAGCCTCATCACAGTAATGGGCTCGTGGACAAACAACTGGCGGATGAAGGGCAGATTATATTGCTGCGACGTCGGGTCGAGCAGATGGACGGCCGCGATGTCAGCACTTCCGCGGTAAAGCATCATCAAACCTTCGAGACTGCCAATGTAGGAAGGAGTGATTGAGAGACCTGTACCTTCTGAAGCTATGTACTTAACAAGCTGCTCGACCAGAAAGTCATGGCTGCCCGCGAGCTGTAAAGAAAGATTGACTCCGGATACTTGAGTACCCCGGTTTCTAGCTGGCAATGAGGCCATGCTGGCTTTATATCTTTCAAACTCGCTTTCTTCTATCCGCATTTTATTGCCCACTTTAAATGCGGCAAGGTCGCCGCGCTTAATCATTTCATAAACCGTATGCTTTGAAATTTTCAGCATGGAAGCGATTTCATCTGGAGTATAGATTTGCAAAGGTTTCCCTCCTTTTCTTCCTAATTCAAATATAATAAAATATTTAATAGTTAGATATAGTTTTTGTTAAGTTTTGTTTGGTTTCGTTTAGTTTTGTCAGAAATTCATCATATTTTGTTCACAAAGAAGGAATTATTTTTCCAGATAAAACCTTAACAAAATACTCCGGGCAGTATTATGTATTTCTCGGCCATTTCATGATAAACTAAACACTACTCATATTTGATGCAGAAAGGAAACGAAAGAATGCAGATTTCAGATAAAGCGCGCGACATTTTAAAAGAAATCCTCGCTGAGCGCAATGCAAATGGTATCCGTGTCTACTTTGGCGGCTTTGGCTGAGGAGGACCTCAGGTTGGTCTGGCTCTGGAGGAGCCGGAAGAAGAAGATCATGTAACGGTAATAAATGAAATCCAGGTAGCAATTGAGTCCAATATCGTCGAGTATACAGAAGGTATGTCACTTGAATATGACGAGTACCGTGAAGGCCTGGTCCTGATGGGCGGCGACGGCGGCTGCTGATAAATACACACAACTGTGTGGATTGCCTGAAATGAAAAAATGCACACCATCTCTGAATGGTGTGCATTTTTCGTAATTAAAAACTGGAAAAAAACAGCCGGAATTTCCAATTCGCTATAAAAAATAAAAATTCGCTATAAAAAGTATAAAGTCGCTATAAAAAGAAAAAATTCGCTATAAAAAATAAAAACTCGCTATAAAACCAAGATTTTCGCTATAAAAAATTTCAGAACTGGCCGCTATACTGAAAATACAACACAACAAGGCCGATTAACCACACATAAATCGCAAAAGGTTTCAATGAATTCTTTTTTAGATAGCCAATCATCCATTTTACAGCGATGTAACCAAATATCGCAGCTGAAATGATGCCAATCAGCAATGCCTGAAGTGAAATGGTTTCGCTGCCGCTGGTGAAAAGGTCTTTTCCTTGCAACACGATTGCGCCAAGGATTGCAGGTGTCGAAAGCAGAAAAGAGAAGTAGGCTGCTGTTTCTCGGTCGAGTTTTCGCCAAAGTGCAGCGACAATGGTCAGGCCTGAGCGCGAAATCGCCGGAAATATAGCTGCGGCCTGGAAGCTCCCGATAACCAGGGCATCAGTATAGCTGATGTCTTCCATCTTCTTGCGGCCATCTTTAATCGAATCCGCGAACCACATTAACGTTCCGGTAATCAGGAATTCCCAGCCAATCGTAACTCCCGTCTTGGATATTTCATCAAAATAATCCTCAAACAGCAATCCGACAACCACAGCGGGAAGTGTGCCGACAACAAGCAGGAAGGTCAGTTTGCCGAATGGGTCTTTCAAAATCTTGATAAATTCATTTCTGTAAAACACAAACACTGCAAGCAGTGTTCCGACATGGAGCATGGTGTCGAGCAGCAGGCCTGCTTCCTCGAGTCCAAACAGGTTCCTGCCGAGATAAAGATGCCCAGTCGAACTGATCGGCAAGAACTCGGTCAGTCCCTGAATCAGCCCTAGAATGAAAGCTTCAATTTTAGATAGCATGAAGAATCCCCACTTTTCTTTTCATAGACTTTGTCCCTTACCAAGCTATGAAACATGTCCCTGTGGTATGCAAGCTATTTTTGATGACAGTTCCAGGATGGCAGCATCATCCTTATCACTATGTCTATTTGCCCGATTACTGTAAATTTGTATATGTAATAATAACCATTTCAGAGTCAGAAGTTGTGATTTATTGTCGAAAAAAATATAATGAAGTATTGAACAGTTCTTCAACAAGGCAGATAGGAGCAACGTACAAAAATCGCCTTCATTTAAAAAGGGGAATAAACATGACAACGAATCAAAAAACGAATTCCCGGCTCGACTATGGGCTGGTTACGATATTGATCCTTTTATTTCTTGCCAGCTGCATTGCCATTTACAGTGCCCAGACAACGGGGCAGTATGGCTCTGAAAACTTTCTGATCAAACAGATTATCTGGTATGTCATCGGTGCCGGTATCATTACCGCAGTCATCACACTGGATTCGGACCAGCTGCAAAAACTGAGCTGGTATGCGTACGGCTTTGGACTGGTGCTGCTGGCAGGGCTGATTGTTGCTCCATCAGGTATCGCGCCGGTCATCAATGGGGCAAAAAGCTGGTACAAGGTGCCGGCAATGGGGACTCTGCAGCCGTCTGAACTAGTCAAGGTGTTCATCATCCTGGCGCTTGCGCGGGTGATAGTCGATCATCATCAGAAGTACCGCTTAAAGACTATCCAGACAGATTTATGGCTGCTGATTAAGATCGGCCTGGTGACACTGGCACCGCTCATGCTTGTCATGCAGCAGCCTGACCTTGGGACTTCACTTGTGTATATTGCCATTATGCTCGGGATGATTTTCATCTCAGGCATTACCTGGAAGCTGCTTGTCCCGATTTTTGGGACAGGGCTGACATTGATATCGATCATTTTTTACTTTGTCATTTGGAAGCCGGAAATCCTGGAGAAATACCTTGGGGTAAAAGAGTACCAGTTTGGCCGGATCTATTCCTGGCTTGATCCATATAATTACCAGAGTTCAACGGGCTTCCAGCTGACGAGATCGTTACTGGCGATTGGCTCCGGCGAAACGGTAGGGAAGGGCTATGGAACAAGGGAAGTATACCTTCCTGAGAGCCATACCGACTTCATCTTCAGCATCATCGGTGAGGAATTTGGCTTCGTTGGCGCAAGTATCCTTGTCAGCTTATTTTTCCTGCTGATTTACCAGATCACGAAAATTGGAATGGAGACCAAAAACGATTTCTACACCTATATTTGTGTCGGTGTCATCAGTATGATCACCTTCCACGTCTTCCAGAATATCGGCATGACAATCGGCCTCCTGCCGATCACGGGAATCCCGCTGCCATTCATCAGCTACGGGGGAAGCTCTTTGATGGGAAACATGCTGGCAGTAAGCCTGATCTTTTCAATACGATACCATTACAAAAAGTATATGTTTTCGACTTCAACATAAAGGAGCAGGAATCATGTGATTCCTGCTCTTCTTATTCAATAATCCCCACTTCTGTAATGATGACGTCCGTATTTACATGGACAGTCATATTCTTGTATCCATCTTCCCATCTTTTAAAATCAAAGCCTCTTGTTTTGCTTTTGACAAAATGACCGAATCCAACAGGATCGATTCCCTTCTCCTGAAAATCTTTGATCATCGCTGTGGCCTCTTTATTGACCTTCGCTTCAAATGCTTTTTCGATTTCTTTGACAACCGCTGGTGTTACCAGTTGCCCTGTATATTCACGGATCAGCCCATGTATCTTTATATCAACCGTTACACTGTATGGATTCCGTCTGACCACTTTCATTTTATGTTTTGAATCTAAATTCTTAATCAAAGCCGTGTCCTTACCTAATTCGAGTTTATATGATCCTTCACTGAACTTATCTGTCAGCAGCTTGAAGAAAAACATTTTTTCTGGAGAGAGTTCGCCCATGAGTTTATCATCCTTGAATAGAGCAATTCCTACTATATCAATGACTTCAGGCTCCACCTTTTTAAATATTGGGAGGTAGGGATCTTTCCCTTCCTGATAAAGATCAAGTAAATAGAGATGCATATTGGTCATGGGCAGATTTTTGGTTTTCATATTGTGCTCGATCAGTTGAGACAAATGAACGGCGTTGCCCCGGTTGCCATATGTACCAGTTAATATGCGTTTAGACGATTCATCTGCTACTGCAAAATAAACCCCTGCACCGATACTTGCGTCGCGCTGAAAGGCATCGGTAAAATCGTTGATTCCTTTTCTGGCAACATCCTTCCCAAACAACGCTATTTCCAGGGATCCTGTGACAATCGGCTGGGGAGATTTCCGCTGTACTTCCTGGACAAGATCCCTGGCACTTGCAGCCCTGGCAGAGTATGTGAAGTTGCCGATTTTTTTATCAGGATTGAATATGGGAATCATGATGGTACCTTCAATCAAGTCATCCTCAACCATGTCATAGCCCACGCCCATTTCAATATTGACATCATCAATAATTTCTTTTTCCACACAGCCTGAAAGGAGGACGGCCGAAACAGTGAGCAGAAATAGTTTTTTAATTATCATTTTTACTTCTCACCTTCTTGGCGATGAATGTGCCGATAAATAAAATTGGTATATAAATATAGGTCAATGCGAAGCCGATTTTTGCGGTCCAATCATTCAGTAAATTAATTTTGGCACGACTATCAAAAAATAACATCGCAAACAAACTGATGAGCGCGAGAAGAATGACGCCTTTTTTTTGCTGCAGCTTGAATGCCCTTTTTAAAATCATGCTGGAACCCCATAATGCTATGCATATATTTGGCAGGATGACCAAGTTCCAGTTGGCAATTCCGATGTATTCAAACCTTTCGACGAACGGCATGGTAACGATTTTCCACATTTCCAGGGTGGCCCAGATGGATTTGGCCAACTGGGCTTCTGAAAAATAAACAAAAGTAATAATAGCGAGAGCTGTGTAAATAATCGTTGTCAAAAATACACCCAAATGAGCCCATTTTTGGGACTTTGGCGCATCTTTGATAAATGGATAGAAAAAGAGCGGGACTTCGAATCCAATATAGGTGAGTGCCATATTATAGGCACCCATAGATAACTCTTTAATAGAATGATCGAATACCGGCAGAAGATTTCTAAAATCTGCATATTTTAAAGCAAAAAAGAATGTAAGAAGAAGATAACTTGGCAGGACGAGACAGAAAAAAGCAATCCCGGTTACTGTACGAAATCCCCCGAACACGATATAGACAGACAGAATCATAAAAACGAAACTATACCAGAACACACTGATTTCGGGAAACATCCAAACCTGGATTACTTCCAGATATGTCCGCAAGACCGCCAGAATTAATATCATGAGATAAACGATGAATAAAGAACTTAAAGCAGCGCCGATTTTCTTCCCGAATACAAAAGCGTTTGCAGCTACAATATCCCCATTAACTGTTCCGCAGATTTTATAGATCATCCATATGATAATGTGGATGCTAAAACCAGCAGCCAGGACGGACATCCAGGCATCATATCCAGCATCCTTGGCAATGATGCGCTGATAACCAAGCACTCCTATGCCGATTTGCATGGACATAATCAAATAGAGAACGAGAAAAGGGGAAATCTGCAATCTTTCTGGTACTTGCTGCTGCATTATTCATAACCTCCAATTCTCATTCATCGATGTCCTTCTTTTCCTTCGCTTTTTTCTCATTAAAGCGTTTGGGATTTTCGGTTCTCAAATATTGTGGCCGGTTGTACTGCATGGTAAAAGGGAGACGGATGATTGCATCTTTAAAGTCAGTGACCCTTGGCGGGTAAAGAGGCTCCAAAAAGGGCCTTCCCAGTGATGTCAGTCTAATTAGGTGAGTCAGAAGGAATGAAAATGCGACAACGATCCCAAGCAAACCCCAGAGTTCAGCAAAGAACAAGAAGGGGAAACGCAGCAGCCTGATTGTGTTGCCCATCCGGTAGACAGGTGTTGTAAACGATGCCAGTGCAGCCAGGGCAACGATGATCAGCAGTACGTTACTGGTCAGTCCGGCTTCAACGGAAGCTGTACCGATAACGATACCGCCTACGATACCGATTGTCTGGCCAACCTTGGTGGGCAGCCGGGCTCCTGCCTCACGCAATAGCTCAATCGTCAGCTCAAGGAATAATGCTTCCAGGATCGGAGGGAGCGGGATTTCCCTTCTCGACGTAATCAATGTGCTCAAAAGATCTTTTGGAATCAGCTCATAATGATAGGATAAAGTTGCCACATAAATGGGCGTAATCAGAATAGAGAACGCAACCGCAAATAATCGAATCAGACGGAAAAAAGAAGAGAGTAAATAATTCAGGAAATAGTCTTCAAATGAACCGAAAAATTCTACCAGTGTTGTTGGGCCAATCAGCGCATGGGGTGATCCGTCGACAAGGATGGCGACTTTTCCTTCTGCAAGTATGGCGGCAATCCGGTCAGGCCTTTCCGTATCAAGCAACTGCGGGAAAGGGGAATTCTGATTGTCGGAAATTAACTGGACAATATAGGAGCTGTCTGTAATTTCGTCAAACTCAATCTCCTTTACGCGCTGGATCACGGTATTGACATTTTCCTTGTTCGTGATGCCCTCTATGTAAAGGATGGCGACACCGGATTTAGATATTGAGCCAACGGTATAATTTTCAATCACCAACTCTTTCACAGGAACCCTTTTCCGAATCATATTAAGATTTTGGTCAATTGACTCGACAAAAGATTCTTTTGGACCGATGACGCTGAACTCTACTTCTGGCTGGCTAACTGACCGGACGATTTCCTTTTGCGCGGCAATGAAGGCAAAATACTTTTCTTCATTTTCCAGTGTTAGCAATACATATCCATTAAATAGCTTTGTTTCAATATCCTCGTTTTTGTCTGAAATTTGTACATCTGCAATAGGAAGAAGTTTTTTGACATCTGCAATGGTATGAAAATCGCCTTCAAGCAGGTTAGGAAGGGCATTGTTCTGAAGAACACTTTCGTCCACAAGAGTCGATATAAAGGAAAAACAAAATTTCTTTGCGCTCTTTTGGTTCACATAAAAAGTCTTTCGATAATCGTGCGACTTGAATAACAGGTTTTCCCACTCGTGGTCGTTTAGATATTGATCAGGCTTTTGGCCATTAGTATCCTGTCTTGCAGCTTCTTTTTGGATGTCTTCCATCAATTTTTTCTTGAATAGCTTCTTCATTGCACTCTCCGCCAATCTTGATTTACGTTTATCATTTCCGAAAATGGGAGGATTATGAAAGTCTTTTGAAGTTGTTAGGTTCAAAAGGTACGAAAAATAAAAAACCCGCAAATCATTGCGGGTTCAGGCTGTCGAGAAACTCTCGACAGCCTATATTTTTTATTAATAACTTCATCAATTCACCGCGTTAATTTGTTATAATATTAGTAATACTACTGAGGATGGTGGATTGGATGTTCAGACCTAGAAGAGATTCACAAAATGAAGCTGAATTTGTTTTCATTGAAGACTTGGTCCCTGAGGACCACTTTCTACGAAAGGTTGATAAGTACATAGATTTTTCTTTTATCGAGAAAAAAGTCCGTCCATTTTATTCTGAGAATAACGGTCGCCCTTCGGACCCTATTATGCTTTTTAAGATGATGTTCATTGGTTATTTTTATGGCATTCGTTCTGAACGACAATTAGAACGGGAAGTTCAGATGAATGTTGCCTACAGGTGGTTCCTGGGTTTAAAGCTGAATGATCCAGTACTAGATCATTCGACAATCAGTTGGAATCGACGAAAACGTTTTAAGGATACGAACATCTTTCAAGAGATCTTTGATGAAATTGTCCTTCTGGCCATTAATCATAAAATGGTGGGTGGAAGGGTGTTATTTACTGACTCCACTCACCTTAAAGCCAATGCAAATAAACACAAATTTACTCGTGAAGAAATCGAAATCGAGACTAGGGAATACATAGAAGAACTCAATAAAGCTGTTGATGAAGATAGAACAAACCACGGAAAAAAGCACTAAAAGAAAGAGAGGAGGTGACAGAGACCAAGGAAATTCGAAAAAGTACAACCGATCCTGATTGTGGCTTCATGTCCAGAGATAATAAGCAGGAAATGTTCTGTTATCTGGACCACCGAACAACAGATATGAAGTTTAATATCATAACAGATGCCTATGTAACACCTGGAAATGTCCATGACTCTGTCCCTTACCTTTCTAGATTGGATCGTCAAATTGATCGTTTTGGATTTAAAGTAGAAGCTGTGGCGCTCGACTCAGGATATTTAACAAATCCAATTTGTAAAGGTCTACACGACCGAAGTATTTTTGGTGTAATTGCCCATCGGAGATATCAGCCAACAAAAGGTCTTTTCCCAAAATGGAAGTTTACATATGACAAAGAACAAGACATCTATACTTGTCCTAATGACCAAGAGTTGGTTTACCGCACCACAACAAGAGATGGATACCGTGAATATAAGTCCGACTCTAAAAAATGTTCAGAATGCCCACTCCTGAAGGAGTGCACAAGATCAAAAAATAAACAAAAGGTCATAACTCGTCATGTGTGGGAGGACTTCAAGGAAAAGGTCCGCCTAAACAGACTCTCCCTCTCCGGAAAAATGCTTTATAAATATAGAAAAGAAAAAGTCGAGCGAAGCTTCGCAGATTCGAAAGAACTGCATGGGCTTCGCTATTGCCGGTTGCGGGGCTTACACAATGCGAGTGAGCAGGTGTTACTCACCGCAGCGTGTCAGAATATAAAAAAGATCGCCACACACCTAGCCAAGCTAGGATAATGGTGGCGATCAGTCGTTTCCTAACTCAAAAGGTGAATATGTCCATAAAAAAGAAAGTTACCCAATAAAAAAAAGCTTGTGGAAGAAAAAAATAGTACCTTTCTCCACAAGCTGAACCCGCAAATCATTGCGGGTTTTTCGATATGCGGGGGATAGTTTAATAAAATCTTGGGGGGATTTTATTAAATGATGCTTTCGTAAGGATAATGTTAAAATCCTAAAGCCGATTTTAACGTATATAAGGCCACTTTGCTGGTCGATATTAAGTTTTGCATGCTCTTTTCTCATAAGAGTCAAGTTTGCAAACAAAGTATGGCATTCAATCTTATGTTGTAATCAAGAGCAACAAATCAAAAGAGCCTATTTCAACATATGTTTTTCAAGATCATCCAGCATCAAGTTTGCAGCCATTACGCCGCCGGCGGTATTCCAGATAGCATCATCTACCTTATGGACTTCACCTTTTTTCGCTACTTCAAGGTTTTGGAATAGAGGATCCTCGATCCAATCCTTTTCAACATCAGTTGCTTTGCCGTCGCCCTCATCATATGTGAAGTAGAACAGGATATCACCGTCCATCGCCGGGATCCTTTCCTTTGTTACACCTTTTTCAGCAAAGTCATCTTTATTCTGATTTTCTGGACGAGCAAGACCAATTTGTTCAAGGATTACTCCGGAGAATGAATCTTTGTGATAAATACGTACATCGCCAGCCATGAAACGGACCATTGAGACCTCTGTATTTACTTTATCTCCAAGCTTTTCTTTTAAATCTTCGATGCGCTGATCATACGCTGCGAGTACTTCCTTGCCCTTTTCCTCTTTGTTTACAGCTTTTGCATAAAGCTCAAAGTTATTTTTCCAGTTTCCGCGAAGGTCCTCTGCAAAAACGGTAGGGGCGATCGCTTTTAGCTGCTCATAAATATCTTCCTGGCGCATTTTGTTGCCGATGATTAAATCTGGCTGCAGCGCAGCTATAGCTTCTACATTAACCTGGCTCTCGACACCGACAACCTGAACATCTTTCATATCTTCTGCGATGTGGTCATACCACGGGTCTCCAGTCCAGGATTGGACAGCTCCAACAGGAGTGACTCCAAGTGCCAGAAGGGCTTCTGTTCCTTCATTTGTCAGGATGACAATCTTTTTGGGAGTCTTTTCCAGAGTAGTCGTACCCATTGCATGTTCAACTGTGTAGCTTTCTTCCTTTTGCTTAGGTTCCTCTGCTGTATCCTTAGCTTTTTCTTCACCGGTTCCGCATGCTGCCAGAAGCAGGATCGTGAACATGCTGATAAGCATAAGCAAATTTTTTGTGACTTTCATATGTATATCCTCCTAAATGTTATTGATAATCATTTTCAATGACTGCATCCTTATGATAAAATGCAATTAGATACGATGTCAATAATAATTGATAATGATTTTCATCATCAATGAAGTTTTTGTGAACATGTTACTGAACGGGTGAAAAACAGCTTCTTTTTACGTAAAGTTGAAATGAACAAAATAAGCATCTTTTGAAGATTCTATTTTAGAATTTTCAAAGCTTAGTTATTAGTATTAGGGAAAGAAAGGTAGACATCATGCTTGTGAAAACCAATGGGCAAAGATGGATCGGGTTAATGGCGGCCATCTTATTAATTTTATTTTTAATATCCGCAAGTATCGTCTATGGCTATACAGATACATCATGGGACACAGCTTTTGCTGCTTTCACCAACTATGATGGTTCGAATGAACATATTATCATTCAATCCGTCCGGCTGCCGCGCGCTCTGATTGCAGCTGCTGTCGGTGCCAGCCTGGCGATTGCCGGTGTCCTGATGCAAACATTGACGAAAAACCCGCTTGCTTCACCAGGAATTTTTGGCGTCAATGCCGGAGCTGGATTCGCTGTGGTAGTAGCTGTGACGATGTTTTCAGTCAGCAGTCTTCAGGCATTTGCATGGATATCCTTTTTTGGTGCTGCACTGGCGGCTCTAAGCGTCTATGTGATTGGTTCTGCTGGCCGTGAAGGTTTGACTCCGATGAAGTTGACACTTGCAGGGGCAGCGATGTCAGCGATGTTTTCATCCTTCACTCAGGGTTTGCTCGTACTCGATGAAGCAGCGCTGGAACAGGTTCTCTACTGGCTTGCGGGCTCTGTCCAGGGGCGCAGGCTGGAAACTCTCATCAGCGTCCTGCCTTATTTAGCATTTGGCTGGCTGGCAGCAATCCTTATTTCCTCAAAAATGAACGTTTTATCAATGGGTGAGGATGTAGCAAAGGGGCTTGGTTTGAATACAGGTCTTGTAAAGCTTGCTGCAGGCGTGATCATTGTTCTTCTATCTGGCGGAGCTGTTGCGGTAGCAGGACCTATTGGATTTATAGGAATTGTCATTCCCCACTTGACAAGGGCGGTGGTCGGCATTGATCACCGCTGGGTGATACCTTTCTCGGCGCTATTTGGAGGAATGCTGTTATTGGCGGCGGATATCGCTGCCCGATACGTATTGATGCCGCAGGAAATTCCTGTGGGTGTCATGACGGCGATGATTGGGACTCCATTTTTCATTTATATAGCGAGAAAGGGGTTCAATGGAAAATGAGCAAGTATAAAAGCTTAAGGTTTTTTAAGGGTAATATATCTTTTTTGATAGATAAAAAGGCAGCCGGGATATTCTTCGGATTGCTGGTTGCGGCACTGGCTGTGTTCGTCATCGGTACAGGAATGGGGGATATGGCCATTAGTCCATTGAGTGTGGTTGCCGTGTTTTTTGGCGGGGGAAGCGATATGGAGCGACTTGTCGTGCAATCCTTCCGCCTTCCGAGAATCATCGTCGCCTTGATGGTTGGCATTAGTTTGGCCGTCGCAGGAGGGCTTCTTCAGGGGATGATAAGAAACCCGCTGGCTTCGCCTGATATCCTTGGCATAACCGGCGGGGCATCGGTGGCGGTAGTCGGCTTTCTGGCCGTTTTCAGCGGTGATAATAATGCATTGACTGTAAGCATAGAATGGATGCCTGTAGCAGCTTTTGCAGGTGCTTCGATCGTAGCGTTCCTTGTTTATTTTCTTTCCTGGAAAAATGGGGTTTCACCTGTGCGCCTTGTTTTGATTGGCATAGGCATATCCGCTATGATGCAGGCTTTGACCACTTTAATGATGATCATGGGTCCGATTTACCGGGCAAGTCAGGCAAATATCTGGATTACAGGAACGGTGTATGGTTCTACCTGGAGTAATGTCTCGGTGCTCGTTCCTTGGACAGTCATCATGCTATTGATTGCTTTCATCCTTGCACGGAATGTGAATGTACAGGAACTCGGGGAAGACATAGCCACGGGGGTCGGGGGACAGGTCCAGAGGCAGCGTTTTGTCCTGCTGCTTGTCAGCACTGCACTCATCGCCAGCTCGGTCGCTTTTGCCGGCGGAATCGGTTTTGTTGGCCTTATGGCTCCGCATATGGCAAGAAGGCTTGTCGGATCGGCATTTGGTGCTCTTTTGCCCGTATCGGCCGTCATTGGCGGGATCCTTGTCATGCTTGCTGACTTGATCGGACGTACGATGTTTTCGCCATTAGAAGTGCCGGCGGGCGTTTTTACGGCTGGAATCGGAGCACCATATTTTATATATCTGCTTTACAAGACACGCAATTCTTAATTCTGACAGAAAGGGGAATCGGCCATGAACCATGCAATTGAAACGGAAAAACTGACGCTATCATATGGAGATTCCATTATCATAAATGAATTAGACATAAAGATTCCCAAGGGAGAAATCACCGTTTTTATTGGAGGCAACGGCTGCGGAAAATCGACTTTGCTGCGCTCGATTGCCAGGCTGCTTAAACCCCAGGCGGGATCCATCCTGCTTGAAGGCGAGGCAATCTCAAGGCTTTCAACCAAACAGGTAGCCCGTAAAATGGCGATTCTGCCCCAATCTCCTGCAGCACCGGAGGGTTTGACAGTACTGCAGCTTGTCAAACAGGGCAGGTACCCTTACCAGACCTGGCTGAAGCAATGGTCGGTAGAGGATGAAAAAAGTGTGGAGAATGCTTTGAAGGCCACAGGCATAGAACATCTGAAGGACCGGACAGTTGACTCATTGTCTGGCGGACAGCGTCAGCGTGCATGGATCGCGATGACCCTGGCACAGGATACAGATATTATCCTCCTTGATGAGCCGACAACCTATCTGGACATGACTCATCAAATTGAAATCCTGGATTTGCTTTATGAATTGAATGAAAATGAGGGCAGAACGATTGTCATGGTTTTACATGACCTGAATCTTGCCTGCAGATATGCTCATAATATCGTTGCAATCAAGGATCAGAAGATCTTTGATCAGGGAAAGCCGGAAGTCGTCATTAACTGTGGGCTTGTGAAGCATGTCTTTGGAATGGATTGTGAAGTGACGATCGACCCGCTATTCGGCACACCGCTGTGCATTCCGCACGGCAAAGGGCGCCGAATCCTTAAGGATAAAATGGGAGTCTTAACATGAAATCCGAACTGACAGGCAATGAAATTGCGACTCTCGCCAACTATCGATTTGCCGTTTCTGAACCTGAAAAGGAGGTCCAAATCGATTTCACACCTTTCACAGATGAAGCGACAATGGGCGTTTATCTGGAAAGGTTCAATGAAGGGTTGAACGCTCCGGATGCCAAAACAGCAGCATCTGTGTTTATGAAACGTCATGCTTTTCTCGCTGTCCTCTACTTATATTCAATGACCGCTTTTAACAAAAGGCTGGATGTTTCACCTGGAAATATTATTCTTGCGGATTCCATAAAGGATGGTCTTTGGCTGCCGGAGTTTTATCTGAAGAGCAAAAATACCGATGTCTGTCCGGATGGGCATCGAGATACATGGAGGACGGAAGCGGTCAGGCACTTATTCATGGATAATCTGTCTCCTGTTATAGACGCCATCTCTAAATCTGCGAGAATCTCGAAATTGATTTTATGGGAAAATGTTGCAGTCTATATGTTTTGGCTATATGAAAAGATTCTGAGCGAAACCGATGATCCAGATGTCAAAATAAGGGCGGCGGAGGATTTTTCTTTTCTGGTCGAATCAGCACCCGGTAAACTATTCGGAAAGTACCATAAGAACCCAATTACCCGATTTTACCGCGAACCGGTTTATCAAGAAGAAACCGATTCTTTTATCAGAATCCGGAAAACCTGCTGTTACAGCTATAGGCTGAAAGAAAAAGGCAGTTACTGCAAAACATGCCCACGAACATGTGGATGAGGATATAGGAGGATATAAATGAATAACGAAATTGCTGAGCAAATCAATGGTTTGCTTGAAAAATACACCGAGTTGCTCGTTGGCGAAGCATCTTCCGAGAATATCGATAAAGTTAAAACCTGGATCATGTACAGCCATATCGCCAAGTCAATGCCACCACTCGCTAAGCACTGGAACGCTGAATACCCAGAGGCCCGGGAACAGATCAAGAATGTGATAGCAGAAGTCAAAGAAATGAATGAGCTGAACCGGCAGAAACAATGAACCATCTCAAAGCGAGGTGGTTTTTTTAGGCTCAGTTCCCGAGTGAATTTGAAATGAAGACAATTAGGCAAACAGAGTTGCATTAAGCGAAGGAAGCTGAAAAGTAAAGGGAAGAACAAACATTGTGTTTGTGCTTGAAGGTATTGAAGGCAAGTCATAAGTGAAAAAGGGGAACACAGACACCCTGTTATGTGCCCTAAAAACGGAGGAAGCGAAGAGTTCGGTAACAAGTAAGGGGAACATGTGCCCTAAAAACGGAGGAAGCGAAGAGATCGGTAACAAGTAAAGGGAACATGTGCCCCAAAACCAGAGGAAGCGAAGAGTTCGGTAACAATAAGGGGAACATGTGCCCCAAAAGCGGAGGAATCGAAAAGTTCGGTAACAAGTAAGGGGAACATGTGCCCCAAAAGCGGAGGAATCGAAAAGTTCGGTAACAAGTAAGGGGAACATGTGCCCGAAAAGTGGTGGAAGCGAAGAGTTCGGTAACAAGTAAGGGGTACATGTGCCCCAAAACCAGAGGAAGCGAAGAGTTCGGTAACAAGTAAGGGGAACATGTGCCCCAAAACCAGAGGAAGCGAAGAGTTCGGTAACAAGTAAGGGGAACATGTGCCCGAAAAACGGAGGAATCGAAGAGTTCGGTAACAAGTAAGGGGAACATGTGCCCGAAAAGTGGAGGAAGCGAAGAGTTCGGTAACAGGTAAGGGGAACATGTGCCCGAAAAGCGGAGGAAGCAAAGAGTTCGGTAACAAGTAAAGGAAACATGTGCCCGAAAAACGGAGGAAGCAAAGAGTTCGGTAACAAGTAAAGGGAACATGTGCCCGAAAAGTGGTGGAATCGAAGAGTTCGGTAATAAGTAAGGGGAATATGTGCCCCAAAACCAGAGGAAGCGAAGAGTTCGGTAACAAGTAAGGGGAACATGTGCCCGAAAAGCGGAGGAAGCAAAGAGTTCGGTAACAAGTAAAGGGAACATGTGCCCGAAAAACGGAGGAATCGAAGAGTTCGGTAACAAGTAAGGGGAACATGTGCCCCAAAACCAGAGGAATCGAAGAGTTCGGTAACAAGTAAGGGGTACATATGCCCGAAAAGCGGTGGAAGCAAAGAATTCGGTAACAAGTAAGGGGAACATGTGCCCCAAAACCAGAGGAATCGAAAAGTTCGGTAACAAGTAAGGGGAACATGTGCCCGAAAAGCGGAGGAAGCAAAGAATTCGGTAACAAGTAAGGGGAACATGTGCCCGAAAACCAGAGGAATCGAAAAGTTCGGTAACAAGTAAGGGGAACATGTGCCCCATAACCAGAGGAATCGAAGAGTTCGGTAACAAGTAAAGAGAAGATGTGCCCGAAAAGCGGAGGAAGCGAAGAGGCCGGTAACAAGTAAGAGGAAAATGCTCTCGAATAGCGGAGGCGCAGTAACAGAAAAACAAGAAAGTCAGCATTTTACCACTTACTAAAACCAATAAGAACCGGGCGATTTTACCCGGTTCTTTCCTAGCAGATACAATTATTGAATCTGTTGCCCGCCATAAGGGAATTGGTTGGTATACCCCTGGAACTGCTGGTGTGATTGCTGCAGCTTTTGCGCTTCGGCTGCTTCTACTGCATACCAGCCTTTTTTGAACATCAGGTTGTAAAGGCTCCGCTGTGCGTTTGCTGTCTCTGTGTAGATGGCAAGTACATCCTGGTACAGTTCGTCGTGGCTGACTTCATGAAGTGCCTGGGTGTACGCATCGGTCATATATTTTTCGGTCGTTAGAATATCATTGATGAAATCTCGTTCGTTCATTTGCGGTGTTTTTTGGACCTGTGTTTCTGGGTTTTGGATTTTTTGCTGATTCTGGTTCTGATTCATCCGCTTTTCCTCCTTTTTATGTTCGATTATTGCATTCCCGGCGTTCCGGAATATGCCTGGTTTTCGGGGCTGTTCAAGTGTGAAAGCATTTTCTCATAATGTCTCTGATGCATTTGTCCGCATCTCTCAATTTCCATTTTAAGTTCCTGGTCATGGCATTGTTGTGCAAAGAAATGTGCCTTTTTCATTGCAAGTAAATTCCATGAAAGCATATCTGTTAAGTATAAAGAATCTTTAGTGGATACAACTGATGGCGGCGTCTGCATGATCCCTTGCTGCTGGCCTTGAAAATTCATGTTTTGCTCCTGCATATTAATACCTCCTGTTTATATGATCATTCCTACGGATACTATCTTTCCCGGGGGGAATTAAAGTATGCAAGACAGGATTCGTCAAAAAAGAACATTTTCGTACAAAAGTAATATTCAAAGCTGTAAAAAAGTGATAAAATGATTTTGCAAAATATATATAGATGAAGCAATTTTTTTAAAGAGATTTGTATACGTTTTCATTAAGGGGAGGAAAAGCTATGGAACAATTAATGAGGAACTTCTTTCTTTTTCTATCGAAAAATAAATTCTTTACCAAAATGGCAAAGCGATACGGCCTTCGATTAGGAGCGAAACGCTTTGTTTCAGGCGAAACGGTCGAACAGGCAGTGGAAGTCATCAAGGAACTTAATCATAAGAACCTTGCAGCAACTGTCGACTATCTTGGCGAATTCGTGGACAATGAAAGAGAAGCAAACGAAAGAGCTGAAAGTTCAATTGCGATGATAAAAGCGATTGGCCGTGAAAAATTGGATGCGCAGTTAAGTGTCAAGATGACATCGCTCGGTTTTGACATTTCTGAAAAAGTCGTCATGAACAATATGCGCAGAATCATGGATACAGCCAAAGAAAATAATGTGTTTGTGACCATCGATATGGAGGATTACGAACGCTGCCAGAAGACGCTGGATATTTTCAAGCAGCTTAAGTCTGAATACGATAATATCGGCACGGTCATTCAGGCCTACTTGTACAGGACAGAAAAAGATATCGAGGATCTGAATCAATATTCTCCTAATCTCCGTCTAGTAAAGGGAGCTTATAAAGAGTCACCGGAAGTAGCTTTCCCTGAGAAAAAGGATGTCGATGAAAACTTCAAGAAAATCATCAAGATGCATCTGATGAATGGGAATTATACTGCAGTTGCCTCACACGATGACAATATCATCAACTTCACAAAGGAATTTGCAAAAGCAAATAATATCCCGAAAAGCCAGTTCGAGTTCCAGATGCTATTTGGAATCATGCCGGAAAGGCAGCTCCAGCTTGCGGAGGAAGGCTATACAATGCGTGTTTATGTGCCTTTCGGAACAGACTGGTACGGCTATTTCATGCGCCGCCTTGCAGAACGCCCTGCAAACGTAGCATTTGTTTTAAAAGGAATGCTGAAAAAATAAACTTAAGGCTGACGAATGTCAGCCTGTTTTTTATTCTAATCCAGCATCCAGCGCCAAGCCCCTCGAGAGGCTTCTGCCCTGCCAATGAGTTCATACAACGACTTCACTCAGGACTCCTGCGCTTGTCGGGGCTGAACGAGGCGCTTCCGCTTTTTGTTTTATTTTTTGTACTGACTGTTCTGGCTGTTTTGCTTTCTTTCCCCGCCCTGTCCCATTGAAGGGCCGGCATTTCCTTTCACACTTGCAGCGCTGACACCAGCTTTTGAAGGATCCTTTTTTAATCTTGCCATGATATGACCTCCATCTTATTTAATTATTGAAAAGTGAAAGCTCTAACGTCTGATGCTTCTGCTTTCCATTGAACAGCGGTTAGCCACCGCTTTTTTAGGGTGCCCAAGTCGAAAAAAATAAGCAGAACGGGTAAAGATTCAAAAAATTTTATTTTTTCCGCAGCTTATTATTGCGCAAATTTTTTAAATATTTTATAGTAGTAATTAACAGAGCTCATTTATATGCATATTTTTTTTGATGCAAAAATGAATGAGTATTCATTCAAAAAGAGTCAAAGGGGGAGACAAATTTGATGCGACAAATTCAAAAGGCAGCGGTGCTTGGTTCAGGTGTCATGGGATCAGGAATTGCCGCACATCTGGCAAACATCGGAATCCCGACATTGCTGCTGGATATTGTACCTCGGGAATTAACGGAACAGGAAAAGGCAAAAGGCCTGACACTCGATGATAAGCAGGTGCGCAACCGGATCAGTGCAGGGTCACTCCAAAAATTACTGAAGCAGAAACCAGCACCTTTGGCCTCCAAGAAGAATCTTGCTTTGATTGAAGCGGGAAATTTTGAAGATGATATGCAAAAGCTCAAGGATGTTGACTGGGTTATAGAAGTCGTAGTTGAGAACCTTGACATCAAAAAGAAAGTTTTCACTGATGTAGATAAATACCGCAAGCAGGGAAGCATCATCAGTTCCAATACGTCCGGAATTTCAGTAGAGGCAATGGCTGAAGGACGTTCCGATGATTTCCGTAAACACTTCCTGGGAACACATTTCTTCAATCCGCCTCGCTATCTGAAGCTGCTTGAAGTAATCCCTACGAAAGATACAGATCCGGGTGTCCTTGCATTCGTAAAGCAGTTCGGCGAAGACCGGCTTGGAAAGGGTGTCGTTGAAGCGAAGGATACACCGAACTTCATTGCTAACAGGATCGGAACTTATGGATTGCTGGTAACCGTAAGGGAAATGGTGAAAGGCGGCTACAGTGTTGGTGAGGTTGATTCAGTTACCGGCCCGATGATTGGACGCCCTAAGAGTGCAACCTTCCGTACCTTAGATGTTGTCGGACTTGATACTTTCGCGCATGTTGCGAAAAATGTCTATGACCAGGTTGAAGGAGAAGAAAAGGAAGTTTTCGAAGTACCTCAATTTATGAAGAAAATGCTTGAGAATGGCTGGCTTGGCAGCAAGTCAGGTCAGGGCTTCTTCCTGAAGCAGGGCAAGGAAATCCTTGAACTTGACCCTGCAACACTTGAATACGGTCCACGCAAGAAATTAAAGACAGCGTCAACTGAAATGGCCAAACAGGAAAAAGGCCTGGCCAATAAAATGAAAGCGCTTGTTTATTCAAAGGACCGGGCTGGCGAGCTGTTATGGAATATTTTCAGTCCAGTACTTATTTACTCAGCTGACCTTATGGGCACGATTGCTGACGACATCGTTGCGGTTGACCGTGCAATGAAATGGGGCTTCGGCTGGGAAATGGGTCCATTTGAAGCATGGGATGCACTTGGTGTTGAAAAAGCGATTAGCAAAATGGAAGCAGAAGGCAAGACTGTCCCTGCATGGGTAAAAGAAATGGTCGAAAAAGGCTTCACTTCATTCTACAAAGAAGAGGAGGGCAAGCTGAGCTATTACCATAATGGGGAATACGTTTCGATAGAGGAAAATCCAAAGGCGATCAACCTGAAGCTTTTGAAAAAGCAAAAGGGTGTCATTAAAAAGAATGGCGGCGCCAGCCTGATCGACCTTGGAGACGGCATTGCGCTTCTGGAATTCCATTCTCACAGCAACTCAATCGGACCTGATATCCTGCAGATGATCAATTTCGCGATTGACGAAGTCGAAAAGAACTTCAAGGGTCTGGTTATCGGAAACCAGGGCAAGAACTTCTCAGTTGGTGCGAATCTGGCCATGATTCTTATGGAGGCACAAGACGATAACATTTGGGATCTTGATATGGTCGTTCGCCAATTCCAGCAGACGACTATGAGAATTAAATACAGCTCCAAACCAATAGTGGCTGCTCCTTTTGGAATGACACTTGGCGGCGGGGCCGAAATGTGCTTGCCGGCAGCCCAAATCCAGGCTTCGATGGAAACGTACATGGGACTTGTTGAAGCGGGCGTAGGTCTCATCCCTGGCGGAGGCGGAAACAAGGAGCTATACATCAAGCATCTTGAAGGCCTGCCAAAAGGCATCGATTTTGATCTGCAAAAGGTTGCGAACAAAGTATTCGAAACAATCGCGATGGCGAAAGTGTCTACTTCAGGCGAAGAAGCCAGAGAAAATAACTTCCTGAATGAAGCAGATGGCATCAGTGTCAACAGCGATCATTTGCTATATGACGCAAAACAGGCTGCCTTGAATTTATATGAAAGCGGTTATAAGGCACCTGTGAGAAAGAAAGTCCCTGTAACTGGCGAACCGGGATATGCAACCTTGCTTCTAGGTGCTCAAACCATGCATCTGTCAGGTTACATTTCTGAGCATGACCTGAAAATCGCCAAGAAACTTGCTTATGTTATCTCCGGCGGCAAAGTGCCATACGGAACAGAAGTAGATGAGCAATATTTGCTTGACCTTGAAAGAGAAGCGTTCCTTAGCCTGGTGGCTGAACCGAAATCACAGCAGCGTATGCAGCATATGCTCGTAAGAGGCAAGCCATTGCGCAACTAATAGATTGATAGTTTCAGTGAAATACATTTTAACATCCGAGGAAAGAGAGGGAATGAGATGAGAGAAGCGGTAATCGTAGCCGGAGCCCGGACACCGGTCGGAAAAGCAAAAAAAGGAACTCTTGCTAACGTTCGGCCCGATGATCTTGGAGCTCTTGTAGTAAGAGAAACCCTTAAAAGAGCAGGGAATTATGAAGGGAATATTGATGATTTAATCATCGGCTGTGCAATGCCGGAAGCAGAGCAGGGCTTGAATATGGCGCGTAATATTGGTGCACTTGCTGGATTGTCACACGAAGTACCTGCAATTACCATCAACCGTTATTGTTCATCTGGCCTTCAGGCTATTGCCAATGCATCCGAAAGAATCATGCTTGGCCACGCGGATACCATCATCGCAGGAGGAGCAGAGTCAATGAGCCTGGTACCGATGATGGGTCATGTGGTCCGCCCTAACTCGAAGCTGGCAGAGACAGCTCCGCAATATTATATGGGAATGGGCCATACAGCAGAGGAAGTTGCCAAAAAGTACGGCATCTCCCGCGAAGAGCAGGATGCATTTGCAGTCAGAAGTCATCAGCGCGCCGCAAAGGCTATTCAGGAGGGCAAATTCGATGAAGAAATCGTGCCTGTCGATGTAACTCTCCGTTCAGTAGGGAAAGACAACAAGCTTGTCGAAAAGACCATTCAATTCAAACAGGATGAAGGCGTGCGGCCTGATACGAATATTGAAACTCTTGCGAAACTTCGCCCGGCTTTCAATATTAAAGGCACAGTTACTGCCGGAAACTCTTCTCAAACAAGTGACGGTGCAGCTGCTGTCATGGTCATGGACCGCGAAAAAGCAGAATCTCTTGGATTAAAGCCGCTTGCCAAGTTCAGGTCATTCGCACTTGGCGGCGTACCGCCGGAAATTATGGGAATCGGTCCTGTAGTAGCCATTCCTAAAGCTTTGAAACTTGCAGGCCTTCAGGTTTCTGATATTGGTGTATTCGAACTGAATGAAGCATTCGCTTCACAATCAATCCAGGTAATCCATGAGCTCGCCCTCGACGAAGATAAAGTCAATGTAAACGGCGGAGCAATTGCTTTAGGCCACCCGCTGGGAACGACTGGTGCGAAGCTTACTTTGACAGTCATCCACGAAATGAAACGAAGAAACGAGCAATTTGGCGTAGTCACAATGTGTATCGGCGGCGGCATGGGTGCTGCCGGAGTGTTTGAATTATTATAAACCAAATAACTGGAGGGGATCTGCTTCCCCTCCCAAAAATAGATAGGAGGAAAAATCAATGAGTAACCAAACAGAAAAGCTTGTAAAAGGCGGAAGCTTCTTAATCGAAGATGTGTCATATGACCATGTTTTCACTCCAGAGGATTACACTGATGAGCATAAAATGATCGCAAAAACGACTGAGGATTTCGTAACAAATGAAGTATTGCCTCAGGTTGAATACATCGAACAGCATGAATTTGACCGCACGGTTAAACTATTGAAAGAAGCGGGAGAACTTGGCCTTCTTGGAGCGGATGTTCCTGAAGAATATGGCGGGCTGAGTCTGGATAAAATCAGTTCAGCTTTGATCGCTGAAAAAATGGCAGTAGCAGGCGGCTTCTCCATTTCACATGGCGCCCACGTGGGAATTGGTTCACTGCCGATCGTGCTTTTCGGAAATGAAGACCAAAAGCAAAAATATCTTCCTGCTTTAGCTACAGGTGAAAAGCTTGCTGCATACGCACTCACTGAGCCGGGGTCAGGTTCAGATGCTTTAGGTGCAAAAACCACAGCGAAGCTGAACGCTGAAGGAACTCACTACGTTCTTAATGGCGAAAAGCAATGGATCACAAATGCTGGCTTCGCAGATGTATTCGTCGTTTACGCTAAAATTGATGGTGAACAGTTCACAGCCTTCATCGTAGAAAGAGAATACCCTGGTGTATCAGTGGGAGCCGAAGAAAAGAAAATGGGTATCAAGAGTTCATCTACACGTACCTTGATCCTTGAGGATGCTCAAGTTCCAGTAGAAAACCTTTTGGGTGAAGCAGGAAAAGGCCATTTGATCGCCTTCAATATCCTGAACATCGGACGTTATAAGTTAGGTGTGGGTGCTACTGGCGGAGCCAAGCAAGCATTCGGACTGACTGTGAAGTATGCTAATCAGCGCCAGCAGTTCAAAACACCGATATCCCAGTTCAACCTTACTAAAGAGAAGCTGGCGACAATGGCATCTAAAATTTATGCAACTGAAAGTTCAGTTTATCGTACAGTAGGTTTATTTGAAGAAAGAATGAACCAGCTGACTGAGGAAGAAATCAACAACGGTAAAGCCGTTGCTGATTCAATTGCAGAGTACGCGATCGAATGCTCCATGAATAAAGTTTTCGCGACTGAAACACTTGATTACGTGGTCGATGAAGGCGTACAGATCCACGGTGGTTACGGATTCATGCAAGAATACGAAATTGAAAGAGCATACCGTGATTCAAGGATTAACCGTATTTTCGAGGGCACGAATGAAATCAACCGCTTGTTGGTTCCAGGAACATTCCTCCGCAAAGCAATGAAGGGCGAACTGCCTTTACTGCAAAAAGCACAGCAGCTTCAGGAAGAGCTAATGATGCTAATGCCAGAGGAGCCAGGCGATGAGCCTCTTGCACAGGAAAAGTACCTCGTTAAAAACGCGAAGAAAATCGGCTTGCTGGCAGCTGGATTGGCTGCACAGAAGTTCGGAAAAGCTTTGGAAAAAGAGCAGGAGATCCTTGTTAACATTGCGGATATCATCTCAAATGCATATTCCATGGAATCTGCAGTGCTACGTACTGAAAAAGCAATCGCTAAGGATGGAGTGGAAAAGAGCAAGCAAAAGCTTCTATACACTCAAATCTTCTGCCAGGAAGCATTCAATGAAATCGAGCGTGACGCTAAGGAAACACTTGTGGCAACAGAAGAAGGCGATGCTCTTCGTATGCTGACTTCCGCTTTGCGCAAGTTCACAAGACATACTCCGATCAATGTCATCGCGAAAAAGCGTCAAGCTGCTGAAAAGCTGATTGAAGCAGAACGTTTTGTCGTATAATAGTGTGACGTCAACACTCCTCTCCGTATCGGGAGGGGTGTTTTTTTCAATATAGGAAGGATTTTTGCAAACTTTGTTGAAATTAATAAAAGGATGTTAAATTCGGGCGCTGAATGATAGTAATTCACCTCCTTAATATGTTACTATCCGTTTAGAGGGATGAATAAATGGGATACTAGCAAAGGGTGGTGAGAATATGGAAAAGACGTTTTATTGGTACCCTAAATGTGGTACATGCAGGAATGCAAAGAAATGGCTGGACCAGCATGAAGTGGCCTATAAAGAAGTACATATTGTTGAAAATCCGCCATCCCAACCACAGCTTGAAGAGATGCTTGAGAAAAGCGGACTTGAGATCAAGAAATTTTTCAATACCAGCGGCCAAAAGTATCGAGAGCTTGGGATGAAAGATAAAATCAAGACAGCATCCAATAGTGAGTTGCTGGAACTCCTGGCATCTGACGGTATGCTCATCAAACGTCCTCTGATGACTGATGGCGAAAAGGTAACCGTTGGCTTCAAAGAAGACGAGTATGAAAAGGCCTGGCTGTAATTTTGGTCCCATCGATATTAATCGATAGAGATATACAATTGGAGGGATAGTCAATGAATACACCAAAAGATTTGCGTTATTCTGCGGAACACGAATGGGTAAAAGTTGAAGGAGAAAAGGTTCGTATTGGCATTACTGATTTTGCACAATCAGAGCTTGGCGACATCGTGTTCGTCGAACTTCCAGAAGTGGGAGACGAAATCACGCTTGATCAGCCTTTCGGAAGTGTTGAATCAGTTAAAACAGTTTCCGAACTATATGCCCCAGTAAGCGGCAAAGTAGTGGAAATCAACGAAGAGCTGAACGACAGTCCGGAATTCGTTAACGAATCTCCATATGAAAAAGCGTGGATGATTACAGTTGAACTATCAGACAGCAGTGAAGTAGAAAAACTTATGACATCTGAGAAATACGAAGAAATGATTAAAGAATAAGACCCGACAGCGCCTTGAGCAATCAAGGCGTTTTAATTTTGCTCTTTGTAAAACTCCTTCATTTTTCCATCACTTCATTCCATCAGTTCGGACAAACTAATGTTAACGACTATTTAAAAAGGGTGAAAATCATGACACTGAACCAGCAAAAACTTGATGTCACAGACAGGGTGACAGGAAAACTGGAGAATGGACAGATTCAGCTTTACATCGAGAATGAACCTATTGGACAAATCAAGCTTCCTGAAGACATCAAGCTGGAACTGGAGCATCACTACGTAGCAGAACAGAATAAGATTTACCAGCATGTATCAGTGCCTGACCAATCAGAGGCTCGGTACACTGATTGTGACGAAGGCGGCTGGTGTTAACAAGCATGAACAGCGGCCAGCCAAGCCGCTGTTTTTATTTTCACCCTAAACCGGTCTCACATTGACCAGGTTCACTATAGACTTAATCTTTGCAATCTTTCCCATAAAAAGTAACAATAGATTTATACAAGTTAAACAGCACAATTTATTTAATAATGTTTATAATGATGTAAAGCAATTATTTTCTGGTGCATAGGTGGTTATGGCGATGGACGAAAATCACAAGGTGATCATAGTAGAGGGTTCGTCAGATAAAAAGAAAGTACAGACCGTGCTAAAGGAACCTGTGGAAATCATTTGTACGAATGGTACGATTGGCGTTTCAAAGCTTGATGAGCTGATTGATTCGCTTTTTGATAAAGATGTTTATATCCTGGTGGATGCAGATGCATCAGGGGAAAAGCTGAGGAAGCAATTCAAAAGGGAATTTCCTGAAGCAAGCCATCTATACATTGACAGAATGTACCGGGAAGTGGCGACAGCACCGGAAAATCATCTTGCTACAGTTCTAATCGGAGCAAATATAGATGTTCATGCAGAGTACTTAGAAAAAGGATGACTGTAGATGGAAGACTGGTCCAAAACAGATATCGAAGCATTTAGTGAAGAAAAGCAAACAGGGTATCTATACTTTTATACACCCATGTGCGGAACATGTCAGGTAGCCAGCAAAATGCTGTCGGTAGTGGAACAGCTCCTGCCTGACCTGCCATCCGGGAAAGCCGACTTGAACTACCTTCCAGAAATGGCAGAACGATTTGAAATTGAAAGTGTCCCATGTCTGATTGTCTTTAGTGATGGAGAGATACAAGAAAAGATCTATGCCTTTCAATCTGTTCCGTATCTATTTGAAAAACTGAAAGAATTGAGTGAACAATTATAAACGGCATTGCCGTTTCAGTTTGTAGACAAAAGGGATTCGGAATGCTCTCATTCCGAACCCCTTTTTGGATCTCATCGGATTTTTCAAAGGAAATAGACTCTATTTGCTATACTTTTAGGCCATTTTTGGACTTCTCCATGTCCAGTTGGCCATCTTCTTCAGGTTCAAGGCAGCGAAAGTAAGCATCGCCTGCATCGACAATTTTTTAAGCCCCCTCAGGGTTGTCCAACGCATGCCATGCTTTTCTTTTGCATCTGCGAATACACGCTCAATGGTTTCCTTGCGCTTCGCATAGATTTGTTTTACTTCTGGTGTATGCCTTAAGTGATCCGCCTCTTCCACATACTCCTGCCAGATATGGCGCGTTACCACCTTTTGGTGGTCTTTGCTTTCTGTGCATTGCCCTAAAAACGGGCAGGTTGCGCAGATCTGTTTGGGGGATTTATATTCACGATATCCCTCTTTCGTTGTGGTCGAATACTTTAGGACCTCACCGGCAGGACACAAGTAACAGTCGAAAAATTCGTCATACACATATTCATATTTGCGGAAAAAGCCATCCTTCGTCCGTGGTCGGGTATAAGGCAAAGCAGGGGTCATTTCGTTTTCCATCAGAAACTTCGTAATAGCTGGAGTTTTATAGGCTGCATCTGCCGCAACGGCATTAGGCTTTCCAACTTTCTCTATCACTTGTTCTACCATTGGCTCAAGGATCAGGCTGTCATGCGTATTCCCAGGTGTCACGATGGTTCCCAAAACAAATCCATTCCGATCTGATGCCGCATGGAAAGAGTAGGCAAACTGCTTTGTTCGCTCGTCCTTGACGTAGTATCCACTCTCAGGATCGGTCGTGCTTTCCTTGATTTCCTTCGTTTCTTCCTTCTCGAATTTATCGGGAGGAAAAGGTTTCTTCCCGTGGTCTTCTCGATCCTGATTGATCTCTTCCTGGAGTTTCTCTTGATACACCCGTGTTTCCTTTCGCACCACTTTCTTCTGGAATTTATTCTTATTCGCACTTGCTTTTACATGGGTTGAATCAATAAAGACATGTTCAGCACTAATAAGTTTCTTATCCGCTGCGGTCTTAAGAATTCGATAGAAGATCTGTTCAAACAAATCGGTGTCTTTAAAACGGCGTTCGTAATTCTTCCCGAAGGTGGAGAAATGGGGCACTTTATCATGGAATCCATAACCCAAAAACCAGCGGTAGGCCATGTTCGTTTCTACTTCGGCAATGGTCTGGCGCATGGAGCGGATGCCAAAGGTATATTGAATGAAGCTGAGCTTAATTAGAATCACAGGGTCAATGCTTGGGCGACCTACTTCGGAATACACATCCTTCACCAAATCATAGATGAAAGAAAAATCAAGGGCTGCTTCCATCTTACGGACTAAATGGTCCTGAGGAACCAGTTGGTCTAAAGCAACCATCTCTAATTGATCTCGTTGGATTGGATTATTTTTCGAAAGCATCTTCATCACCTCAAGCGTTATATGTATCTATTTTAAAAGAGACTTATGGTTAGTTCCACACTAAGTTGAGGAATCCTGTTGATTGAAGTGGAAGGCGCGTAGACTCCTGCGGGATCAGACGGACAGGTGAGACCCCGCAGACGCCAACGGCGGCGAGGAGGCTCAGCGCCGGCCCCGCGGAAAGCGAAGCGCCTGGAACGGAAATCAACGGCCCCATTCCAGCACAAACCAAAAAGACTGTAGACAAGCTCGATCTCCATCAAGTTTGTCTACAGTCTGAAACGGCATTGCCGTTTTTTTTTTTGTCTGAATAAGGCCAATTAGTGCCTATAAATTCTTTAGAAAATGCCGGTCCTATATAGAAAGAATCTAAAGCCTAAATGATGGTGAAGCGCCTAAAAAGGTCACATAGAAAGAATCTATAAGCCCAAATGATGGTGAAGTGTCTAAAAAGGTCACATAGAAGGAATCTATAAGCCCAAATGATGGTGAAGCGCCTAAAAAGGTCACATAGAAAGATTCTATAAGCCCAAATGATGGTGAAGCGCCTAAAAAGGTCACATAGAAAGAATCTATAAGCCCAAATGATGGTGAAGTGCCTAAAAAGGTCACATAGAAAGAATCTATAAGCCCGAATGATGATGAAGTGTCTAAAAAGGTCACATAGAAGGAATCTATAAGCCCAAATGATGATGAAGTGTCTAAAAAGGTCACATAGAAGGAATCTATAAGCCCATATGATGATGAAGTGCCTAAAAAGGTCACATAGAACCATTCTATAGGCCATGATTGAGGTTTTGAGCCCAAAAGGTCACATAAAATCATTCTATAGGCCTTAATTGAAGCTGTTGAGCCCAAAAGGTCACATAGAACCATTCTATTGGCCCTAAGTGAGTCTGTTGAACCTAAAAGGTCCCATAGAAAACATTTACATTTCGTGCCGCATACACTATATTTAGAGTATCGAAATAAACGAGGGGCGAAATAATATAATGGCTCTTTATCAGGAATGGGCAAACCAAATTAAAAGCTACAATCGAAACATAAAATTGACCTTTCTGGCAAATATCCTCACGCAAATCGGACTGGGGATTTTTATGGTGATCTATAATTTTTACATACGAGAACTGGGATTCAATGAGCTGGTAAATGGCAAAGTGATCTCGATGACAGCTCTCGCGACAGCTCTCGTGCTCATTCCAGCTGGGATTTTAAGTGACAGGGCCGGCAGAAAAAAGTTAATGCTGTTTGGAGCTGTATCTACGGGTCTTATTCTATTTACAAGGAGCATGGTTGATACTCAAGCTTTATTGATTTTTTTTGCTTTTGGAACTGGTTTGGCGTCCGCTTTCATTCAGGTGTCCATCATTCCGTGGCTGGCGGAAAACTCCCTTCCCGAACAACGTGTTCATCTTTTTAGCATTCATTTTGCGGCAATGACGGCAGCTAATGTTGTGGGAAGTCTTTTGGGCGGAGTTCTTACGGACTTGTTCTCTATATCACTTCCTGCATTAGACAGTATCCGCTATACACTGATAGTCGGTTCAGGATTGTTTTTGTCCGCCCTTCTTCCTATTTCCCGGTTAAGAGAGGTTCGGAGAGGAAAACAGGAAAACGGAAAGCTGATGGAAATTAAAAAAGGCATTATAAACAAAGCTAGCTTTAAAATCATTCTGCTATTTGCCGTGGCGCAGCTGATGATTGGCTTTGGAGCAGGATTAGTCATTCCCTACTTGAATCTCTACTTTGCCGACAGATTCATGGCATCAAATTCACTTATCGGTCTTGTCATTTCGCTTGGACAGGGAGCAACGGCATTAGCGATGATTATTGGGCCAATCGTTGTCCGCAGGCTTGGTGAAGTCAGGGCGGTAGTGGTTTTACAAATGCTTTCCCTTCCATTTCTGCTGCTAACTGCTTACACTCAACATTTTTGGCTGGCCGCACTGGGTTTTTTATTTAGGCAGGCACTTATGAACGCTGGCAACCCGATTCAAATGTCATTAATGATGTCGAAGGTTGATGATTCGATGAAAGGATTGGCCAACTCTGTGAATCAAATGGTATTTAATCTGGGATGGGCGGTCATGGGTCCAGTCTCGACTGGTATCGTCTTGAAATACGGTTCGTATTGGGGATATGCATCCGTATTCACGATCACCGCGGGCCTTTATTTAGTGGGATCAACCTACTTTTATCTTGTATTCAGGAGGATGGATAAAACAAAATCCGTCATCGCGTCCACTAAAACCGCTTAATCACTGTATTTCTTTGGATATATTTCTCGGGAAATGAAAGACAATGGCGAATTATCATCCGGCATTGTCTTTTTTTATGTTTGTTATGGTGATAAATGTTTTTATTCAAAGTATTTGTCGAAGGATTACAACAGGTTATTCCCTTGCGAAAAAGAATATGTAAGGTAAGGGAGTTGAATGTCATGCGGGAAGATATGAATTATTTTTCGAATGTGATCGGTGAGAAGACTCATATACTGCAATTGATCAAAAAGCTTGACCTTTGCTTGAAATTACAGATGGAACAAGAAGTGGAATACCTTTCATTCAAGGGAGGAAATGTCGAACCTCTTAATAGTAATATCCATTCGCAATTTCAAATTACGATCAGAGGAAATGCTGAATACCTTGCACAGCTGTTCAGAGGAGAATGCAAACTAAGACAAGGGGTCAGGTGGGGCTATTTTACAATAGAAGATGCGCCGTTTAGAGATTTGCTGCTTCTAGAGTCCATATTCTATCTTGCAAGACCGATATCTGCTTAAAATTTTATCTGAAAACTCAAAATATATTGACCTATTTCATCAAATGGTGATATTATCACTTTAACGCAATAAAAAACAAACCAAACTGAATATTCTTATCCAGAGAGGCGGAGGGACTGGCCCTGTGAAGCCCGGCAACCGGTTTGTAAACACGGTGCTAATTCCTGCAGAGTATTAACTCTGAAAAGATAAGGAGAGATGATAAATGGCCCTCTTCTTAAGAAGAGGGTTTTTTGTATCACCTTTCCATTAATTTTTCATGATAGGAGAGATGGAGATGGCAAAGGAACAAAAAAACTACAAACTCGAAACGATTGGTGTGCATGGAGGCCAATCACCTGATCCGGTCACTGGGGCAAGAGCCGTACCGATTTACTCAAGTAATGCATTCCAGTTTGAAAACACAGAACATGCAGCTGATTTATTTGCCCTTAAGGAATCTGGCTATATTTACTCAAGGATCCATAACCCGACTGTTACAGCCCTCGAGGAAAAGGTCTCCCTGCTTGAAGGTGGTGTCGGTGCGCTAGCTCTGGCCAGCGGCATGTCTGCTATCACGATGGCAGTTTTAAACATCGCGCACGCCGGTGATGAGATTGTAGCTGCTTCTAATCTTTATGGAGGGACTTACAATCTATTTGCAGTGACCCTGCCTAAGTATGGAATCAAAGTCCATCTTGTAGATCCGGAAAATCCTGAGAATTTTAGAAAAGCGATTACACCGAAAACAAAAGCTGTATACGCGGAAACCATCGGAAATCCTAGTCTTCGAGTCTTGGATATCGAAGCCGTAGCAGATATTGCCCATGAAGCAGGGGTACCATTGATCATTGATAATACTTTTGCGACCCCTTACCTGTGCAGGCCGATTGAATTTGGTGCAGACATTGTCATACACTCCGCTACCAAATGGCTGCTGGGCAACGGAACTGTAATGGGAGGAATTATTGTAGATGGTGGCAATTTCGACTGGAAATCACCAAAATTCCCGGGCTTCAATGAGCCAGATTCCAGTTACCACGATATAGTTTATAGTGAAGCAATAGGGGCAGCCGCCTTTATCGTTAAAGCGAGAGTTCAGCTGCTTCGTGACCTTGGACCGGCAATCAGCCCACAGAGTGCCTTCCAATTCAATCTGGGAATAGAAACTTTACATGTCCGCATGAAGGAACATGTTGCCAATACCAAGAAAATAGTAGACTATCTTGAGTCGCATCCAGCTGTTACCTGGGTCACCTATCCGGGGGATGACTCCCATCCGGATAAGCACCTGGCAGATCGATACCTTCCTAAAGGTGCGGGTTCCGTTGTTGTCTTTGGCATTGAAGGCGGCAGGGAAGCAGGAGCCAAGCTGATCAACTCACTGGAACTATGGTCACATGTTGCCAATGTTGGTGACGCGAAGAGCCTTGTCATCCATCCTGCAAGCACAACACACCAGCAGCTGGATGCAGAGGGACTCAAAGCTGCCGGCGTACCGGAGGATTTAATCCGTCTCTCCGTGGGAATTGAGAATAGTGAGGATCTTATTGCGGACCTGGAGCAAGCGATCGAAAAAGCAACTGGAGTACCGGGAGTGGCAGCAAGAACATAAATAGCCATTACCTTCCAAAGGTTTTTGAAAATAATTTTATTGACACTCTTTTTTGTTCCGTGCTACAATCACACTCGTAACTATAACCGATTGCATAATTTAATAGCGTGCTCTTATCAAGAGAGGTGGAGGGAAGTGCCCTATGAAGCCCGGCAACCGTCAGTAAGCTTGCTTACGTGAAATGGTGCCAATTCACACAAAGCTTATTGCTTTGGCAGATGAGAGAAAGGATACAGCCTACTACTATGCCTTTCTGCTCTTTTGCAGAAAGGCTTTTTTAATGCTTCTCCAGTATCGGAATGGCTGAACAGGATGTTTTTTCCGACTGATGTCCTTGCTGATAATCAGGCAAAACAACAATCTGGCCCCTTCTTTTAATGAAGTTTGAATTAATTCGCTTAGGGAAAGGGAAACTAGATTGATAAGGTATTTAAGAAGCAATTAACGGTTTTAAAGATTAATCGGAATGAAGAGGGGGAGTCAATTGATTTCGATAAAAAAAGCAAGGAAGATATATCCCTCAAGAAAGGGAGAAGTCAAAGCGGTAGATGACGTAAACCTTGAAGTCAAAGAAGGAGAAATCTTTGGCGTCATCGGCTACAGTGGTGCGGGGAAAAGCACGTTAATCCGGATGCTCAATGGTCTGGAGATTCCAACATCAGGATCCGTCGTGGTGGCCGGCAGGGAAGTTTCCAGAATTAAAGGAGCAGAACTTCGAAAAGCGCGCCAGGAAATCAGCATGATTTTTCAGCACTTCAACTTGCTGTGGTCAAGGACGGTGGCCGAAAATATCGCTTTTCCACTGGAGATTGCCGGTGTCCCTAGGGCAGAGAGGGAAAAGCGTGTAAAAGAATTAATAGCGCTTGTAGGCCTTGAAGGACGAGGAGAAGCCTATCCATCACAATTGAGCGGCGGGCAGAAACAGAGGGTCGGAATTGCCAGGGCGCTCGCCAACAATCCAAAGGTACTGCTAGGGGATGAAGCAACTTCAGCACTTGACCCGCAAACGACAGACCAGATCCTCGACCTTCTAGTTGATATCAATAAAAGGCTGGGTCTTACAATCGTCCTGATCACTCATGAAATGCATGTTATCAGAAAGATTTGCCACCGGGTCGCTGTAATGGAAGGCGGAAGGATTGTCGAAACAGGTCCAGTATTGGAAGTATTCAAAAATCCTCAGCAGCCAATCACCAAAAGGTTCGTCCAGCAGGTAACAGAGCCTGAAGAAACAAAAGAAACAGCAGAACATTTACTGTCACTTTATCCGCATGGCCGAGTTATTCAATTGACGTTTGTCGGTGAGGGAGCAGAGCAGCCGCTCATCACGAGGCTGATTCGGGAATACCCGATCACGGTCAATATTTTACAGGGGAAGATATCCCAGACTCAGAACGGGTCTTACGGTACTCTCTTCATCCACCTGGAAGGCGATGAGAATGAGCTCGACCGTGCCATCGAATTTATTGCGCAACAAGGTGTTGGTGTGGAGGTGATTTCAAATGACTGAGACTTTATTTCCAAATGTGAAATGGGACCGAATGTGGGAAGCGACAATTGAAACACTATATATGAGTGCCATATCGGTAGTAGCAACGTTTATCATTGGGGCAATCCTTGGCCTGTTGCTATTCCTGACTTCAAAGGGGAATATCTGGGAGAACCGACCGGTTAATATCGTACTTAGTGCCATTGTTAATATATTCAGGTCAATCCCATTCATTATCCTGATTGTTCTTCTTATCCCTTTTACAAAGTTCATCCTTAACACAATGATCGGTGAAAATGCGGCATTGCCGGCTTTGATTATTGGTTCTGCCCCATTTTACGCAAGGATGGTTGAAATCGGGCTGCGGGAAATTGATAAAGGTGTTATTGAAGCAGCAAAGTCTATGGGAGCTAAAACAACTGAAATCATTTGGAAGGTACTCCTTCCTGAATCCATGCCTGCCCTTGTTTCCGGAATAACCGTAACAGCAATCGCGTTGGTCAGTTATACGGCTATGGCCGGTGTAATTGGTGCCGGGGGGTTAGGGAATCTCGCATACCTAGAAGGCTTCCAGAGAAGCCGTAATGATGTAACGCTGATGGCGACAATCATTATCTTAATCATTGTATTTTTAATTCAATTCATTGGTGATTTTGCTACAAGAAAACTAGACAAAAGATAGAGGAGAGATTTACATTGAAAAAATGGTTACTTGCATTATTAACTTTGATTTTAACAGCAGGTCTTGCAGCTTGTGGTGCTTCTGAAGACAAAAAAGAAGGAGAAGGCGGCAAGGAAGAAAGCAAGAAAATTGTTGTAGGTGCTTCTAACGTACCTCATGCGGAAATTTTGGAAGAAGCAAAGGACCTTCTTAAGGAAAAAGGCTTTGAACTTGAAATTGAAACGTTCAATGACTATATCGTCCCTAACCAGGCACTTGATTCAAAAGAACTTGATGCAAACTACTTCCAGCACATTCCTTACCTGGAAGCACAAATGGCTGAACACGGCTATAAGTTCGAAGTAGCGGGCGGAATCCACATCGAGCCAATCGGAGTTTACTCAAAAGAATACTCAAGCCTTGATGAACTGCCTGAAGGCGCGCACATCATCATGAGCAGCTCTGTTGCAGACCACGGACGTATTCTGACAATGCTTGAAAAAGAAGGTTTAATCACCCTTAAAGATGGTGTAGAAAAAGTTAAGGCGACAATTGATGATATTGCTGAAAATCCAAAGAAACTAAAATTCGATACAGAGTATGAAGCAGCATTGCTTCCTCAAATCTATAACAATGGCGAAGGCGACGCAGTACTAATCAACTCTAACTACGCAATTGACGCTGGATTGAACCCATTAAAAGATTCTATTGCAATCGAAGAAAGTGATTCACCTTACGTAAACGTCATTGCAGTACGTGAGGGAGACAAAGACAAGCCAGCAATCAAAGCCCTTGTTGAAGTTCTTCACTCAAAAGAAATCCAGGATTTCATCCTTGAAAAATATGAAGGTGCAGTAGTACCTGTAAAAGAATAATGTTAAAGGAAAGCAGGCAGCCAGCCTGCTTTTTCTTTTTGCCAGACAATCCCGCATAACCAGCTCCGAAATCTAACATACTAACCGAGAAAAAGTAAGTTAGGAGTGGAAGCAATGGAACATCATTATGAGCCAAGAAATTCTACAGAAGCAGCATTGCATGAATACAAGCAGGGTCTTGGTGTATTTACACAGAAAATGCCTGAATTAGCGCATCACTATAATGCGTTTACCGAAGTATGTTTCCAGGAAGGCACCTTATCACAAAAAGAAAAACAGCTGATCGCTTTAGGGATTTCATTGTACTCGCAGGATGAATATTGTATTATCTACCATTTAAAAGGGTGTCTTGACCAGGGTGCGTCAGAAGAACAAATTTTGGAGGCTGTTGGAGTTACAGCTGCATTTGGCGGCGGGGCTGCCATGAGCCAGGCAGTCACACTTGTCCAGGAAGCAATGGCAGAGCTGAATACTTTGAAGCAGTAAAAGCCCTTTTAGGATCAATAAATGGCTGAAAACTCATAGGAAAGGCTTCATTCGGGAGGAATTTGCCATTATTCTAAGAATGCCAGAGCTGACGTAACGGTAAGCCTCCATATTCCGCTACATCCAAAATTTAACGGTTTTAAACGCTTTGATAGTGGTAAACAGAAAGTGTTAACATTGCACTATCAAATAAAACGCTTATTAAAGCGAAAAACCGAAGGGATGATTCACTATTAGTCAGCTAAAACTGAACTACACAAGTGAAATGGAAAAAGCTATGCATGGAGCTCACGGAATTAGTTATGAAGTTTACAGCATGAACCATGACGCAAGAATGGAAGTCGAGAGAAAACGCGAAAGAGACTATATTAAAAGCCAACGGATGGTCGCTGACCTGGATAGAAAAATCCACTCGTAAGCGAGAATATATATAATAGAAGTAACAAAGCGAAACCAGTGTATTTTTTGCACTGGTTTCTTTATTATCTTTTCACGATTTAATGGGCCTTAAGATGGTCGAATGGATATTAAATGAGTAAAAATTTTGTTCCGATCTCGTGGTAGCTTCGGACAAAGTGTGACGAGACCTGCTCGGTTTTGTCTGAACCTGAGGTGACTTCGGACAAAGTGGGAGGAGCCCATCGAGAATTTGTCCGAACTCGAGAATTCTGGTTATCTCCGTTGCAGTGCTGGCAGCCAGAAACCTAGACATCAGTGGCAGAACAGCTATTCGAGTACATTTTTTTATAGCAACAGGTTAAAAATAAAATGATGTACAAGCTGTGAGCGGAATATCCGACTTTAAATTGCTTGTTCTGGTAAAATAGAAATGTATTGTGTCGTTGCATGTCGCCATTCAGCGAGCTGAATGGCGGGGTGGGGGAAGTGGAAAGAAAACAAGGAATCATCTGCAGATCTGATTGTTTATCAGAGCTTCTGCTGATTTTTGGCTCACTGTCGTGAAGCTTATGCTTCACTGGCTTTTCATCTAACGCTGAAAAGCTGCCGAGAGCGAATGAAACGCTGCGGGCAAATGAATTTGCCCGGTCGTTTCCTTCCCACTCGGCATGAGCCAAAAATCTATAAGGTTACTGACAGTAATCTACAGGGTTCGTTGTATTTCTTTCCACTTCTAAAGTGTTGCTATCACTTTTCATTTGTTATAAGATTGTAATGAGAATAAAATGAGAATAGAGCTAAAGTCGGCTGGGGTCGGCTTAATATCTTTTCTATATTGACGGAGGTAATATTATGGCAGGATCTGTATTATCAATTAAGGACCTTCAAGTTGAGATTGAGGGCAAACAGATATTAAAAGGTGTGAACTTGGAAGTTAAGGGTGGGGAAATCCATGCGATCATGGGACCGAATGGTACTGGTAAATCCACTTTATCTTCTTCAATCATGGGTCACCCTAAGTATGAAGTAACAAATGGAACAGTTACGCTTGATGGCGAGAATGTTCTTGACATGGAAGTTGACGAAAGAGCACGCGCTGGTCTTTTCCTTGCTATGCAATACCCAAGCGAAATAAGCGGTGTGACAAATGCTGACTTCCTTCGTTCTGCTTTGAACAGCCGTCTTGGCGAAGGAAATGAAATTTCGCTTATGAAATTCATCCGCAAGATGGATAAGCAGATGGAATTCCTTGAAATGGATCTTGATATGGCACAGCGCTACCTTAACGAAGGATTCTCCGGCGGAGAGAAGAAGCGTAACGAGATTCTGCAATTAATGATGCTTGAACCGAAAATCGCAATTCTTGACGAAATCGACTCAGGTCTTGATATCGACGCATTGAAGGTTGTTTCTAAAGGAATCAATGAAATGCGCGGCGAAGATTTCGGCTGCTTAATTATCACTCACTACCAGCGCCTTCTTGATTATATCACTCCTGACTACGTACACGTTATGATGCAGGGCCGCATTGTGAAGTCTGGCGGACCAGAGCTTGCACAGCGCTTAGAAGCAGAAGGATACGACTGGATTAAGAAAGAACTGGGCATCGAAGACGAAACAGTTGGGCAAGAAGCTTAAGCGTTGGGGGGATTTATAATGACTACGGAAACGAAATGGGCTTTTGACCAGGAGTACATTACTTCCTTCTCAAAAGAAATGAACGAACCGGCATGGCTTACAGAGCTTCGTGTGCAATCTCTTGAAAAAGCAGAAGATCTTTCTATGCCAAGACCGGATAAAACGAAAATCGATAAATGGAACTTCACTCAGTTTGAAAAGCTTCTTGTGAAGAGCGATGTTTTCTCATCTATCGACCAACTTCCTGAAGATGTAAAAGCGCTTGTAGACCAGGAAGCTAAAGAAAACAGCCTTTATGTGCAGCGCAACAATAAGCCTGCCTACCTCCAGCTTTCAAAAGAAATGCAGGAGCAGGGCGTTATTTTTACTGATATTTTCACAGCAGCACGTGAATACAGTGATCTGCTGAAGAAGTACTTCATGACGGCTGTTAAAAACGACGAGCACCGCTTGACTGCTCTTCACACTGCATTCATGAACGGCGGGGCTTTCCTTTATATACCTAAAAATGTTCAGCTTAAAAACCCGATCCAGGCAATCTTCCTGCATGATGATGCGGAAGCCAGCCTTTTCAACCACGTACTTGTGGTTGCTGAAGACAATAGCTCTGTGACATACGTTGAGAACTATATCTCCACAACTGGAAAAGTGAACGGATTGGTGAACATTGTAACAGAAGTAATCGCTGGCCAAAATGCGAAAATCCAGTATGGTGCAGTTGATACTTTGGCTGAAGGTCTTACAACTTATGTGAACCGTCGCGGCCATGCTGGAAGAGATGCTCGTATCGAGTGGGCTCTTGGCATGATGAACGATGGCAACACAATTTCAGAAAACACTACAAACCTTGTTGGTGACGGTTCATACGGCGATACGAAGACAGTTGTTGTCGGACGCGGAGAACAGACTCAGAATTTCACAACAAGCATTATCCATTTTGGTAAAAATTCTGAAGGTTATATCCTTAAGCACGGTGTTGTAAAGGATAGCGCTACATCTATTTTTAACGGGATTGGAAAAATCGAGCACGGGGCTTCTAAGTCAAATGCAGAGCAAGAATCACGTGTACTGATGCTTAGCGAAAAAGCACGCGGGGATGCTAACCCAATTCTTCTGATCGATGAAGATGATGTAACAGCAGGTCACGCTGCTTCTGTTGGACGCGTAGATCCATTGCAGCTTTACTACTTGATGAGCCGCGGTATTCCTAAGCACGAGGCAGAGCGCCTTGTCATCCACGGTTTCCTTGCACCAGTTGTAAATGAGCTTCCGATCGAGGGAGTTAAAAAGCAGTTGGTCGAGGTCATCGAAAGGAAAGTTAAATAATGAACGCCCGCGAAATTCGTGAACTGTTTCCGATTTTAAAACAGGAAGTCAATGGCAGCCCGCTTGTCTATCTGGACAGCGCGGCAACATCACAGAAGCCGGTGCAGGTAATCGAGGCACTGGATAAATATTATCGCGAATACAACTCCAACGTACACCGCGGTGTACACACTCTTGGAACAAGAGCGACTGATGGGTACGAAGGAGCAAGGGAAAAGGTCCGTAAGTTCATTAATGCAAAATCCATTGAAGAAATCATCTTCACCCGCGGAACTACTACTGCAATCAACACGGTAGCTGCAAGCTATGGCCGTGATAATCTCAATGAAGGCGATGAAATTGTCATCTCCTACATGGAGCATCACAGCAATATCATCCCGTGGCAGCAGGTGGCGAAACAAACGGGTGCAACATTGAAATATATCGATCTGCAGGAAGACGGCACGATTTCACTTGATACTGTGAGAGAAACTGTTACAGAGAATACGAAAATCGTTTCGATCATGCAGGTATCCAATGTATTGGGTGTCATGAACCCGATCAAAGAGATTGCCGAGATTGCCCACCAAAATGGTGCAATCATGGTTGTCGATGGTGCTCAAAGCGCTCCGCATATGAAAATCGATGTTCAGGACCTTAATTGCGATTTCCTCGCTTTTTCTGGACATAAGATGTGCGGGCCGACAGGTATCGGCGTATTATATGGCAAGAAGGCACTTCTTGAAAAAATGGAGCCGATTGAGTTTGGCGGCGAAATGATTGATTTTGTAGGTCTCTACGAGTCAACCTGGAAAGAGCTGCCTTGGAAATTCGAAGGCGGAACACCGATCATCGCTGGAGCGATCGGTCTGGGAGCCGCAATCGACTTCCTGAATGAGATCGGGCTCGACAATATTGAAAAGCACGAACACGCTCTTGCGGCTTATGCGATGGATAAAATGTCTCAAATCGAAGGCATGACCATTTATGGGCCTAAGGAAGCCGGCAAGCGTGCAGGACTTGTAACATTCAATATAGATGACGTCCATCCACATGATGTAGCGACAGTACTTGATGCTGAAGGAATCGCTGTCCGGGCGGGCCACCATTGCGCCCAGCCGCTGATGAAATGGCTGAAAGCATCCGCGACAGCACGTGCAAGCTTCTACCTGTACAACACAGAAGAAGATATTGACAAGCTCGTAGCAGGCCTTGTCAAAACAAAGGAGTATTTCAGCGATGTCTTTTAATAATTTAGATAACCTTTATCGGCAAGTTATTATGGATCACTATAAGAACCCCCGCAATAAAGGTGTTTTGGAAGAAGGCAGCCTGACAGTCAATATGAACAACCCGACATGCGGCGACCGCATCCAGCTGACGATGAAAGTCGAAGACGGCAAGGTAGCGGACGCAAAATTCGAAGGGGAAGGCTGCTCGATTTCCATGTCCTCTGCTTCAATGATGACGCAGGCGGTAAAAGGAAGGCCTATCGAAGAAGCTTTAAAGCTTTCAACGGTTTTTTCTAACATCATGCAGGGAAAAGAATACGAAGAGGATGATCTTGACCTCGGGGATATCGAAGCACTGCAAGGTGTCGCGAAATTCCCTGCCAGGATCAAATGTGCTACTCTTGCATGGAAGGCAATGGAGAAAGGCCTTAAGGAAGAGGAAGACAGCCAATAAAAGTCATCGCAGGATGATTTATCCGAAAGGGCTGCGGGGGATTGGCCTGCGGCGAACAACTACAAAGCAGGAAACCTGGTTTCTATGCTTTAAGAATGGAGGAATTCGACGATGGCTAAAAAAATGCCAGAGATCGGTGATTATAAATACGGATTTTCCGATAAAGACGTTTCCATCTTCCGGTCTAAACGCGGCCTGACGCGTGAAATCGTTGAAGAAATTTCAAAAATGAAGGAAGAGCCCCAGTGGATGCTGGACTTCCGTTTAAAATCATTGGAGCATTTCTACAACATGCCAATGCCTCAATGGGGCGGAGACATGGCTTCATTGAACTTTGATGAAATCACATATTACGTTAAACCATCTGAGCGCTCTGAAAAATCATGGGATGAAGTACCTGATGAAATCAAGGCGACATTCGATAAGCTCGGGATTCCTGAAGCTGAGCAAAAATACCTTGCAGGTGTTTCTGCGCAATACGAATCAGAGGTTGTATACCACAACATGAAGGAAGAGCTTGAAGAGCTGGGAATCGTTTTCAAAGACACAGATTCAGCTCTGAAAGAAAACGAAGACATTTTCCGTGAGCATTTCGGAAAAGTCATCCCTCCAACAGACAACAAGTTTTCAGCATTGAACTCTGCAGTCTGGTCTGGCGGATCTTTCATCTATGTTCCAAAGGGAATCAAAGTGGATACTCCGCTTCAGGCGTATTTCCGCATTAACTCTGAAAACATGGGCCAGTTCGAGCGTACACTGATCATCGTTGATGAAGGCGCGCACGTACACTATGTTGAAGGATGTACAGCTCCTGTTTACACAACGAACTCCCTTCACAGTGCGGTCGTTGAAATCATCATCAAGAAAGACGCATACTGCCGTTACACAACCATCCAGAACTGGGCAAACAACGTCTTCAACCTTGTTACAAAACGTGCGGTCTGTGAAGCGAATGCGACAATGGAATGGATCGATGGCAACATCGGCTCCAAGCTGACAATGAAGTACCCTGCAGTCATCCTTAAAGGTGAAGGCGCACGCGGTATGACATTATCAATCGCAATCGCTGGTAAAGGCCAGCACCAGGACGCAGGTGCGAAAATGATCCACCTTGCTCCAAACACATCATCAACCATCGTATCAAAATCAATCTCAAAGCAAGGCGGAAAAGTAACTTACCGTGGTATCGTCCACTTCGGACGCAAAGCTGACGGTGCCCGCTCTAACATTGAGTGCGATACATTGATTATGGATAACAAGTCTACATCAGACACAATTCCATACAATGAAATCCTGAATGACAACATTTCTCTTGAGCACGAAGCGAAGGTTTCCAAAGTATCAGAAGAGCAATTGTTCTACCTGATGAGCCGCGGAGTCTCCGAAGAAGAAGCAACAGAAATGATCGTCATGGGCTTCATCGAGCCATTCACAAAAGAATTGCCAATGGAATACGCAGTCGAAATGAACCGCCTGATCAAGTTCGAGATGGAAGGTTCTATCGGTTAATACTGATAGCCACGAAAATCCACCTGCCTAGGCAGGTGGATTTTTATGTTATGAAGAGATTCATCCTGTTTTCGTAGAGATTAACTATGAAATTGAAGAGGACTACATCGATTTTGTGGAGATTAATAAAAAAACGTAGGGGATATCGTTAAAACCATAGAGATTATCCGAACAGCCGGTAATGACAGAGCAAAGGAATCATCCGAAAAGCATGCTAACTCCATGAGACCGCCATTGATGTTTTCCTGTTTCTATAAACGGGAAATAAGTTGAAACGGTATCTTAGTTCTTATTCAGAGCTTAATTGTGCTATTATGAAGAAAAAATGGAGGTGCACAGATGATTATTGTTGGCTTAACGGGCTGGGGAGACCATGACAGTTTATATGATGGCAAGGTTTCGCCCCGTGATAAACTAAAGGAGTATTCCAGCCACTTTCCTGCAGTCGAGGTCGATGCCTCTTTTTACGCTGTGCAGCCTGTCAAGAATGCAGCGAAATGGGTGGAAGATACACCCGAGCAATTCCAATTCATCGTAAAAGCATATCAGGGAATGACCGGCCATCAGCGCGGCGAAATTCCTTTTAACGATAAAAATGAGATGTTCACAGCCTACAAAGAATCTTTGAAGCCTTATCTTGAGGCAAACAAGCATGCTATGACCTTATTCCAGTTTCCTCCGTGGTTTGACCTGCGCAAGGAAAATGTTGATTATTTGCGCTGGTGCCGTGAGCAGATGGGGGATATCGACTGTGCTCTCGAGTTTCGAAATCAGTCATGGTTCGAAGATGGTATGCGTGAGAAAACTCTAGATTTTATGAAAAAGGAAAAATGGATTCACAGTATCTGTGATGAGCCACAGGCAGGGGAGGGGTCGATTCCGACTGTGCTGGAATCCACATCCCCTGAAAAGGTCCTTGTCCGTTTCCATGGGCGTAATGTCCATGGATGGAATAAGAAGGGAAGAGGCCAGGATTGGCGGGAAGTCAGGTACTTATACCGCTATAATCAGGAAGAATTGAAGGCGTGGGCTGAGGATTTGCGAAAGCTTGATGAAGGGACCACAAAGGTGTTCGCCCTCTTCAATAACAATTCCGGCGGGGATGCGGCTGACAATGCCAAACAGATGGTGGATTTATTGGATATCGAATATGAAGGGTTGAACCCGAGACAGCTTGATTTATTTTAAGATACTGGATTCCCCTCCTGCCAGCAGCGAGGGGACACTTCATTTTAAAAGAGGATTGATGGGTAATGGAAGAGATAATTCATATTTACCATACGAATGATTTGCATAGCCATTTGGAGCACTGGCCAAGTATCCGCAAGCTGCTAGCTGAACGGAGGCGCTGGCATGAGGAAGCGGGTGACGATGTGTTTGTATTCGATATTGGCGACCATATGGACCGCTGGCATCCATTATCAGATGCGACCAGAGGGAAGGCGAATTGCACATTGCTGAATGAAGCCGGCTATGATGCCGCGACGATCGGGAACAATGAAGGCATTACTCTCCCATTTGAGGACCTGGACTCCATGTATCATGAAAAAGATTTCGAGATGCTGGTGGCAAATCTATACAAACAGGATGGGAGCCGTCCCGAATGGGCAAAGCCTTATCATGTGTACATAAGCAAAAAAGGAACGAGAATCGGCGTTATTGGTGCCACAGTCAATTTTGGGCGGTTCTATGAGCAGCTTGGATGGAATGTTACAGACCCTATAGAGGAAATAAAAAAGTGTATCGAGGAGTTAAAGGAAATAACAGATATTATCATTCTTTTATCCCATCTCGGAATTCATGATGATGAATTGATTGCAGCACAGTTTCCGGAAATTGACGTCATTCTTGGCGGGCATACCCATCATATTTTACATGAAGGAAAAGAAGTGGGAACTATCTTGCTTGCCGGCGCCGGTAAGTTTGGCTACTATACTGGCCATGTGACCTTGAAGCTCGACCAGGAGAAAAAGCAGATTTTAGACAAAAAAGCCGTGTTGTATGACATGAATGAAGAGGACCAGGCAGATGATGAAAAGGCAATGTCGGAGAGCTATTATATGGAGGGGAAAAAACTGATGGGCGAGGTTGTCACCAGTCTTTCTGCCGAGTTAAAAGCAGACCCGCTGCAGCATTCCGACCTCTCAAAACTGCTCACTCAAGCTCTTAGGGAGTGGTGTAGTGCCGACTGTGCGTTCATGAATGCCGGTATGATTCTTAGAGGACTAAAACAGGGGAATGTGACGAAGTTCGATTTGCTCGAAATATGTCCGCACCCAATCAATCCATGTACGATCAAGATATCAGGTGCGGAGTTGAAAGAAGTTCTCCTCCAGACAATGGATGAAAAATGGCCGCATCTGCAGATAAAAGGCCTCGGATTCCGCGGCACTGTCATGGGTGTCATGGAGTACGACGGAATCCAGTTTCATAAAAAAGGAAATGTCCGGCAGGTATTCATTAATGGCCAGCTGATTGACCCAAAGAAGCAATATATACTGGCGATACCTGATATGTTCACGTTTGGACGATTTTTCCCGGAAATCCAGCGTGCTGAGGAAAAACAATATTGGCTTCCCGAGTTCCTGCGTAATCTGCTTGAGTGGAAACTTGCAAATGCAGCAACGAATATTTGACCAAACTATCACGCTTTCCCTCTCTCCTTCATAAAGTGTTATTGGGATTGAAGGAGGGAGTTGTAGTCATGATCGATATGTCCCCTATTGAAATAGAAGGAAGGACATTTTTATGCATCTCTGTAAAATTGCCAAAGACGAATCTTCTTGTTGTTACAGGTGATAAAGGATATATTATGTGCGGCGCTCTGGATGTCGCATTGCTCAATGAAAAGCTGAAGGCCAGGAAGGTCATTGCAGGCAGGGCTGTGGGCGTAAAAACGATTGAAGAATTGCTCGAAGCCCCGCTTGAGTCCGTCACGTACGAGGCGGAGAATCTTGGCGCAACAAAGGGCATGATCGGAAAGGAAGCATTGCTGCTAATGAATTAAATGAGTTCTTTTGGTAATGCTGTTTTCGTAAAGATTGTTGTTAACACCTAAAGCCGATTTTAACGTAATAAAATTCCGGTATGTAGTTCGGTATTAAGTGTGCAAGCTCTTTTCTCATAATAAGCTTTAATTTTTTTGTGTAGAAACATAGCTCATTCAATCATATTCCGTTGTCAATAGGAACTTGAGAAAAGAGTCTTTGGTAATTGTTCGGTAAGCAAAGAATGTTGCAAAAACAGCCATTAAAAAAGACAGTCCGCATTGGGTTGTCTTTTTTTGTACACCATGTGAATTTATTGCTGAAGCTGTAAAAGAAATAAGGTTTCAATCCGATATATTAATTGACTGCAAAGGTAGCTGGAGTTTTCCCAACTCAAAAATCAAAACAACTCACTCAATTATTTATAAATATGATAAACTATAAGAAAAAATTGTCGTTTTATGTAAAATTTTCTTCATGAATGATCAGGCAAAATAGCCGTCAACTAACAGATAAAGTGGGAATAGACATGAGACTCGTAGCCACCACATCGGTAGAGGAAGGGGCTTTACTTGGAAAAGCCATCTATAATGACAAGGGCCAAATCCTGCTCAATGTAGGCGCGCGCCTCGAGCTGAAGATCCTGGACCGGCTTGAAGAGTTTGGGATTGATTATATATATATCAAAGACCCGGATACTGATGACATCATAGTGAAAAACTCAATTCCAGATGAATTACGGATTAAAGCGATTATGACTATCGGTGATACCTTCAAACAGATTCAGGTAGATTCAAAGATATCGCAGGCCTTCGTTATGGAAAACTCGGCAAGAAAATTTAAGAAGCTAATTGTTGCTTTACTAGATGAACTGTACAGCAGCAAAGAGCTTTTGAACCTGCTTTCTGATGTATTCCTGCATGATCATTATATATTTTCGCATTCCTTGAATGTCACGCTGTACGCTCTGGCGATAGGGATTGAAATGAAGCTTTCGCCAAAGGAACTGGAGCAGCTGGGGCTTGGGGCCATTTTGCATGATGTGGGGAAAATGAAAGTTCCTGAAGAAATTTTATCAAAACCGGGCAAGTTGACTGCCGAGGAGTTCCAAATCATCAAGGCGCATGCTGAGGACGGGTTCCAGATGCTCAGGAATATTCCCACTGTGCCGCTGATTGTTGCCCATTGTGCTTATCAGCATCATGAACGTTTGAATGGTGCTGGATACCCGCGTGGACTGAAAGAGGATGAGATACATTTATTCGGAAAAATCCTCGGGGTAGCGGATGTATTCGATGCTGTTACCTCAAATCGGGTCTACCGGCCGGCAATGCTTCCGCATGAAGGACTGGAAATCCTTTATTCCGGTGCAGGCAGCCTCTTTGATCAGAAGGTTGTAGACGCCTTTAGACGGGCTGTGGCAATCTATCCAATCGGTCTGACTGTCACCCTGAGCGATGGCCGAAAGGGAGTAGTTGCAGAACAAAATAACGGTTTGAGCGAGCGGCCCGTTGTCCGTATTCTCGAGGAAAATGGGCGTAGAGTAGAACCATATCACCTGGATTTAAAATCAAATCTCTCATTGATGATTATCAGCTGTGACACCATCATAAAATATGAGTACGCCAACAATTATTAGATTTTAAGGCTAGTTCCCCCCTTTTAAGCATACATATAGCTTTAGAGGGGGGATTTGTTTTGCCAAAATTCGGGCGGCGGCTGCCTCGCAAAGGTCCTTTGCCTTTCAGGTATGTATTCCTGCTGACTTTCGTCTTTTTTTCCTTTTCAACAGCAGCAGGACTCTGGATCATAGATAAAGGGCTTGAACCGACATTGATGAGATATGCGGAATCCCAGACCAGAAAAATCGCTACCCTGGTCATTAATAAGGCGATCAACAAGAAAATTGCCAGCGGGATGGATATTGATAAAGTTATTGAATTTGTGCCAGTAGATGGAGGAACAACTACAGTTGTGAAGTTCAATACAGAAATTATTAATCGGGTAAAAGCCGAAACTACCAATATCGTTCAAATGAACCTGAAAGAAGCGGAAAGAGGGGATTTAACCTCTCTCGAGATGCTTTCAGACGTGGAGCTCGTCACAGACGAAGAAGACAGGGAAGAAGGAATCATTTATTATGTGCCTCTTGGCCAGGCAACGAATAATGCGCTTCTTGGAAACATGGGCCCGAGGGTTCCTGTCAAATTCAACGCAATTGGTGATGTGACAGCAGATATAGTCTGGGATACAGAAGAACATGGAATCAATAACACTCTTATTAATGTATCGGTGAGGGTAAAAGTGAATGTGCAAATCATTATTCCTTTTGCGACGGAAATTGCGACCGTACAGGAAGATATTCCGATAGGCAGCTTCTATTATCCTGGAAAAGTTCCGCAGTTTTACAATGGCGGCGGGGATACATCACCAGCAATCCAGCTTCCTGGCGAATAATAGCAGTTGTCAAGTTAGCGATATTATTATATTATAAAACCAATTGAATAATAAACCACATCATTCCGATGGGGTAGAGGCGCAGGGTTCAATAGTAAACTGTGTGAGGATGACAACTTTGATCACAGTTGAAAGGGAATTTTGCCGAAGCAATTTTAAATGTGTCGCATTTTTTTTGTTGGGGATACTTTGAACAAGAGTATCACTGTCATTATGGAGGTATATCCATAATGGGGAGCTACAGATCGTGATGGAGACATTAGTTGCTTATTAAGGGCGGCGATAGATTGTTCTCTATCGTTGCCCTTTTTTATTTTTTTATAGAAAGTGGCTATTGCTCTTCTCATGGAACAGTTTCCCCCTGTCAAAAAACAAGGAGGAGAAATAAAGAATGGAAAATACCATTTTTTCATTGCTGCCGCCATTATTGGCTATTTTAATGGTAGTAATCACAAGGCGGGTGCTATTGTCTTTAGGGACAGGCATTGTTGCTGCGGCGTTTTTGCTAGCCGAATTTAATATAACGGAAACATTTGCTATCATGTGGGACGCGATTAAGGGAGTGGTGATCGCTGATGGAGAACTGAACACATATAGCTTGTATATTATTCTATTCTTATTATTACTAGGTATCATTACAGCGTTCATTTCCATCTCAGGCGGAAGCCGGGCATTCGGCGAATGGGCAATGAAACGTGTTAAAACAAGAGCTGGAGCTCAATTGGTCGGTGCTTTTCTTGGTATTATTATCTTTATTGATGATTATTTCAATGCGCTGGCTGTTGGCCAGATTACTCGTCCGATCACGGACCGCCAGAAGGTTTCACGCGCAAAACTGGCCTATATTATCGATTCTACCTCAGCACCTATGTGTGTCATTTCACCAATTTCCAGCTGGGGTGCCTATATTATCGCTTTGATTGGTACAATCCTTGCAGCTCATGGTGTAAAAGAATACAGTGCCTTCTCGGCATTCATGCAAATTGTACCGATGAATTTCTATGCTTTGGCGGCATTGTTGATGGTCTTTATCGTTGCACTGCGCAATGTTGAAATTGGCCCAATGAAAACGCATGAGGAGCGTGCAATCACCAAAGGAATAGTTGTCGATCAGGACAAGCCTGTGCCAGGTGAATTGAAGGATGACCTTCCAACAAGCGTGAAGGGCACTGTCGGTGATCTTGTTTGGCCGATCATTACCCTTGTGGTTGGAACGGTAGGCATGATGCTTTGGTCTGGAGCACAGGCTGCCGAAGGCAAGATTACGCTCTTCAGCATATTTGAAAACACAGATGTAACAAAATCACTCGTCATCGGCGGTTTGCTGGGCCTTGCTGCTGCAGTGATCCTGTTTTTTAGACAAGCACTTGTTTTAAAGGGAATCAATGCGGATGTTTTCGGCAGAGGACTTGCAGAAGGGACAAAATCAATGCTTCCTGCAATTTACATCCTGTTCTTTGCCTGGGTCATCGTTGATTTGATTGGCAGGCTTGAAACTGGAACGTATCTTGCAGGTCTAGTGGAAAGCTCTAATATTAATATATCATTCTTGCCTTTCCTGCTGTTCGTTGTCGCAGGCATTATGGCGTTCTCAACAGGGACATCCTGGGGCTCATTCGGAATCCTGCTGCCGATCGCAGGGGATATTGCGGCAGCTTCCGATATCAGCCTTCTCCTTCCGGCATTGGCTGCGGTTCTGGCTGGAGCGGTTTTTGGAGACCATTGCTCTCCGATTTCCGATACAACGATCCTTTCATCTACAGGTGCCGGTTCTAACCATATGGACCATGTAATGACACAGCTGCCGTACGCTCTTGTTTCAGCAGCGATCTCATCAGTCGGCTTCCTGATTCTGGGGTTCGCTGGAAGCACATTCGCTGCGCTGGCTGTAGTATTACTTCTGCTTGTGGCATTCGCCTTTATTTTTGGAAGCAAAAATACACACGAAGAAATTTTACAACAAAATCTAGCAGAATAACTTTCAAGCTGTCCGGAATCTGGACAGCTTTTTTTGAAACCTGATTAATAGGATTGTTTTTATAGTTGGGAAAAAAATTTAGAAAAATATTTATTATGAGTTAAATAATATTTTGACAACCCAATAAAAACTAGCTATACTATTCCTAGACTAAATAATCTGAATATATTAAACTTTCAAATCTCAGTTATTTTTCAGATGATTTGAACAACGAGGGGGATTCAAAATGGAAAATCGTCCACAGTGGGGTACAAGGGCGGGGTTTATTTTAGCAGCGATCGGTTCTGCAGTTGGGTTGGGAAATATTTGGAGGTTCCCGGCAGTAGCCTATGAAAATGGGGGAGGAGCATTCTTCATTCCTTATTTGTTTGCATTGCTGACAGCCGGTATTCCGCTGCTGATCATGGAGTTTACAATCGGGCATAAGTATAGAGGTTCTTCACCATTATCCTTGGCCCGCATGAATAAAAAATGGGAATGGCTCGGCTGGTGGCAGGTTGCTGTTTCGTTTGTTATTTCTACCTATTATGCAGCAATCATTGCATGGTCTGGTTCATATGCGTTTTTCTCATTTGGTGAGAAATGGGGTAAAGATCCGGAAGGCTTCCTTTTCGGAAGTTATCTAAAGCTTGCAGAAACTCCAGGGGATATTGGCGGGATTGTGCCAGGAGTATTCTGGCCAATGGTCCTTGTTTGGGGAGTCACGTTCTTTGTTCTTTTGAAAGGTGTTAAAAAAGGAATTGAAGTTGCAAACAAAATCATGATTCCTACTCTAGTCATTCTTTTCATGATTATTGTTGTCAGAGCGTTGACACTAGAAGGTGCCGTACAGGGTCTTGATGCTTTCTTCAAGCCAAACTGGGATACAATTGCAGACCCTAAAGTATGGGTGGCTGCATATGGACAAATTTTCTTCAGTTTATCAATCGGTTTTGCTATTATGATTACTTATTCTAGCTATCTGCCTAAGAAGACAGATTTAACGAACAGTGCATTTATAACAGGTTTTGCTAACTCTGGCTTCGAATTATTAGCGGGTATCGGAGTTTTCGCTGCTCTTGGATTCATGGCTAATCAGGCAAACGTACCTGTAAGTGAAGTAGTAGCAGGAGGCGTGGGACTGGCATTCGTGGTCTTCCCGCAAATTATCAGTGAGTTCCCGGCGTTTAACGGATTCTTTGGATTTGCGTTCTTTACATGCCTTGTTCTTGCCGGCTTAACATCATTAATTTCTATTGTTGAAACGTATGTTGCAGGTGTGCAGGAAAAATTCAAGGTCAGCAGAACGAAAGCAGTACTTATTGGCGGCGGTTTATCCGCGTTGATTTCAATCCTGATCGCAACAAGAGGCGGCTTGTACTTCCTTGATGCGGCGGATTATTTTATCAATCAATTCGGTGTTGCTCTTGCAGGCCTTGTTGAAGTTATTGCAGTTGCATGGATAATGAAGGAATTGAAGAATCTTCAAAATCATACTAATGAAATTTCTGACGTAAGTGTAGGTGCATGGTGGAGAATATGCCTTGGCATCATCACTCCTATCGTCCTGGGATACATGATGGTACAGAACATCATTACAAACATCAAGGAAAATTATGAAGGCTATCCAACCAGCTTCCTGCTGTACACTGGATGGGGAGTTGCCGTTGCTGCGATTGTTTTTGGTTTTATCTTTGCAGCAATCAAATGGGATAAAGATATTTCAATTTCCTCTAAGAAGGGAGTTTCTCAATAATGTCAGCTAGTGCTATCGCAATGATGCTTATAGGAATGGTAATTATTTGGGGCGGCCTGATTGCAAGTGTGGCCGTGGCAGTAAAAAAAGGAAGAGAAGCAAAATAAGTGTTAAGGGCTGCCAATTGGCAGCCCTTTTGTTATTTCTTTAATCTTGCCCGTTCCTGCCTCGCCCACATTCTCAAATGAGGATAGGGGTCAAAAGACCATTCAGTATAGCCATTGTCCTTGTACATTCCATAATGAAGATGGGGCGGGAACTTCCCGCTCGTTCCAGGAGGGCCGTATCCGGAGCTGCCGACACCGCCAATTATGGTTCCAGGCTCGACAATTTGCCCTACCTTAAGATCCTTTGCAAAGCCGCTCAGGTGTGCATAATAATGGTAGGTATTATTAATATCACGTATACCGACACGCCAACCGCCGTACTTATTCCAACCCTTCATTTCAACGATTCCGTAGCCTGTTGCGCGCACCGGAACCCCATAGCCAGCAAAAATATCTGTTCCTTCATGGATGCGCCTGCCACCCCAGCCACGGGCATCTCCCCATGTATTGTTATAGCTATGGTTGCTCCTCAATGGCATTGGAAAAACATGCATATCGAGATCCAACCGGCCGAAATGCCTGTAAATCATTGCTTTGCCAATGATGATTCCGACTGTTTTATCCCGCTTATAGTAATTCCAGAGGCCGATTTTAATATTCTCGTGGTCTGTGCCATAATTCAGGAGGTACTGGGCAAATGCCTGCATCACATCTTCATCATCCTTCAGGCTTGCTTTGCCATCACCATTTCCATCGAAACCTATCCCATTGAAAAATTGAATGGAAACTGGACTAACATCTGCACGATTAGGATTCAGCAGACCAGTCCACTCCTCAGGTTTAAAGTAAATACCGGCTATTCCTTCCGCTTTCGGCAAATCCTTTCTTGCCTGTCGGACATTCCGCTCGTACTGATCCACGGCAGCAATATAATACCAGGGAATCTGGGTAACAGCTTCAACTTTGGAGTATAGATCCATTCTTTTTTTATAAATGTCCTGGTCTTGCTCAGCTGCAGATGCGGGATCTACAGAAAGGACAGGGCAAAGTAAAAAAAGAACGATAACTGCTTTTAGGAATTTCACCGTAATCCTCCCTTCATGGTTTTGCTCCTTTAATTTCCAGCTTAGGCATAAAACACTGCCTTCGCTTTTCTTTTGTTAGTTTGCGATGATGGAGACATTTCATAAATATCAAATAATGGTAATCGCGAAGTTATCGTACTTGTCGATAGTATTTCATTATGTTAAAGTGACATCAGAAGCTGTATGCCAGCCTTGATCTTTTCATGGTGTTCTTGAGGAAGTGCAGCAGGAATGGAGTGAAAATAATGAGCAAAAAAGAGGTACAGAGAAAGCCTGATTGGCTGAAAATAAAGTTAAATACGAATGAAAACTATACTGGCTTGAAAAAGATGATGCGTGAGAAAAACCTACATACAGTATGTGAAGAAGCTAAGTGCCCTAATATTCACGAGTGCTGGGCAGTAAGAAGAACTGCAACGTTCATGATTCTCGGTGATGTATGTACACGTGCATGCCGTTTTTGCGCTGTAAAAACCGGCCTGCCAACTGAGCTTGACTGGCAAGAGCCTGAAAGAGTGGCGGATTCTGTTACACTAATGAATCTTAAGCACGTCGTCGTTACAGCAGTGGCCCGTGATGACCTGAAGGATGGAGGGGCAGCTGTTTTTGCTGAAACTGTAAGAGCGATCCGCAGGAAAAACCCGTTCACCTCAATTGAAGTATTGCCATCAGATATGGGCGGTATTGCGGAAAACCTGCAAACACTCATGGATGCCCGCCCGGATATCCTGAACCATAATGTTGAAACCGTAAAGCGACTGACACCAAGAATCCGTGCGCGTGCAACCTATGAACGTTCACTGGAATTCCTGCGCAGGGCAAAAGAAATGCAGCCGGACATTCCTACAAAATCAAGCATCATGGTTGGCCTGGGGGAAACAAAGGAAGAATTGATTGAAGCAATGGATGATTTGCGTGCCAATAATGTGGACATCCTTACATTGGGCCAATATTTGCAGCCATCCAAGAAGCATCTTGATGTTCAAAAGTATTATCATCCAGATGAGTTCGCCGAGCTAAGGGAAATCGCGCTTGCGAAAGGTTTCAGCCATTGTGAAGCTGGCCCGCTTGTCCGTTCATCCTACCATGCTGACGAACAGGTCAACTCAGCAGCAAAACATAAACAACAGCTTGCAGAGCAGGAAGCTCAACAGGCATAACTTTAAAGCTGAAGGTCCTTCCGAGTCCAGACAAACTTGAGCAAGGATGTTAACTTAAAAGAGGCTTACCATCTAAAACCCTTAAAAAGAGTTCAGCATGCATCACGCTGAACTCTTTTTGTTATTTCCCTTTATTCATCTGCCTTGATAGATCATCTTTGTCCGTTTCTTCATTGAGTTCACCCTTGGCCTCGCCATTGGCGTTTTCGCCTGTACTCATATCGCGGCCTTGCGGGGACTTAAGCATATGCTTGATGACGCCATCAACCATGTCGTCAACATTTCGACTATCGGTATCCAGTGACGCAAAGTTCTCCACGTCATTACGCAGGCTAGTGTCATCTGAAACGTATACATGGAACCAGCGAGGAACCACTGACATCGCCATCCGTTTAACCTGGTCCGCAGTCTCATTGCGATTTTCAGAATCTGTTTGGTATACGATCAGAACTTCCTCGTCAGTCACAAGGGTTGATACATCATCTACATTTTGTGCCATCAGACTGAATCTGCTGATCATGTCCGCCATCCGTTCGCGGTCGATTGCTTCATATGCGTTTTCCGGATTATCCGCACCCATGACACCAGTTCGCTGCTGGCGGACATATCCAAAGTCCTCGCTTCTGTCCTTTAATCCTTTACGTCCGCCTTCATTATATAACTCTGGACGATCATCGTTAACATTGAGTGTATTGCCGCTTCGCTGGTAAATTCCAGCTCCGCCATCACGACCGCCTTGTGAGGCATTATCATCTCCGGCTGCACAGCCAGTCATTGCCACAGTTCCGCAAATACCAAGAGCCATTAATGCTTTTTTCAATTAAAACACCCCCTAATGATTAGAATGGCTTCGAAATTATTTTTTTTGCTTAGTAATTGATGGGGAATAAGTTATAATTAAGAAAACGCAGGCAAGGAGCTTGCCATAAAAACGGATCGTTAAGGAAAAAGAGGTGGACCTATCAATGATTTGCATCAATAACTTATGTTACGAAATAGTGGATGAAGGACGGGATGGCTTTAATGAAGAAGCCTTTCGCGCCAGATACAGCGAGATTTTGACGAAATATGATTATATAGTTGGTGACTGGGGATATGGCCAGCTCCGGTTAAGAGGATTTTTTGATGACCAAAACCAGAAGTCAACCTTCGATACAAAGATCAGCACGGTGAGCGAGTATTTATACGAGTACTGCAATTTTGGCTGTGCCTATTTTGTCGCCAAGAAGGTCGCAAAGCAAGGGCAGGATAATAAATAGAATAAAGAAATGCTCCAATCCTGGCGATTGGAGCATTTTTTCGTTTATAGATCGCTATATGGCGGCTGTTCACTTTCAGTCGGGTCATCATGGGTTGGGTGGGCACCTGCTTCTTTTCTTGGGGTCCCCTGATGAAGGGACTTGAACTCATAATTGAAATTACTGTAGGTCCGCTGTCCTTCACGCCAAGGTGTGCTTTTTCCCTCTACAGGTTCATCCTTCCGGAATGGCGACCCGTATGCTCCATCAGGAAAGTCTTCAGCCGTTATATAGTTCTTTTGCTTTTCCACATTTGAAAAATCGGAGTACTTTTCGCTGTCTTCCTTGCTCATGAACTCACCTTCTTTTGCTTGTTGTCTTTTTATTATTTCTTTGAAAAGACAAATCAAACAAACAGTTCGTTCCAGATTTAAAGGATTGGCCGCAGGAATATGCGAAGTTCCTCAGCATCTTCCTCGGATAAGTTGTAGGCATATTCAAGATATCCTTCTTCATCAAGGTCATCCTGGCCAAGAATAGCGAAGCGGCTTCCCTGGATATCCAAAACGATACTCTTTCCATAGTATCGGCTTGTCTGCATAATCGCCAGGTCAAAACGCTGGTTTTCGCCTACAAAACTTGTATAGCGTGTTTTAGTGTCTTCTGTTTCATCATATAAAAAAAATCGTTCAGTCATCGTTATCCTCCTAAGTACTGTGAAAAGTATGTATTGGCTAAACCATCACAAGATGAGGCTTGTGTTCGAGGTGATGGTGTGCTGTAATGTATCGGACAGTTTTGGTCTTTGATCGCATGACAATAGAGTGTGTTTCGACCAGATCGCCTCCCAGGAAATGCACCCCGTCAAGCAATTCTCCACTTGAAACGCCAGTTGCCGCAAAAATCGCATCCTCACCGGAAACCAGATCATGGAGCATCAGCAATTGTCTTGGATCCTTTAAACCCATGGCGATACAGCGTTCTTCTTCCTCGATCGTCTGCGGAACAAGTCTAGCCTGCATATCTCCGCCAAGTGCTTTAATGGCTGCAGCCGAAATGACACCCTCCGGCGCGCCTCCCGTACCGACAAAAAGATCGACACCGGTGTGCGGGAGGGCAGTTGCAATTGAAGCACCTACATCACCATCGCCAAACAACTTGACCCTTGCGCCTTTTTGCCTGACACGTTCAATCAAGTCATCGTGGCGGTCACGTTCCTGGATGATTACGGTCAAATCCTGAATCCGTTTATTGTTCGCTTTAGCGACGATTTCAATCGTCATTTCAATCGGATCATCCAGGCTGATTTTGCCAGCTGCACTTTTGCCGACAGCAATTTTCTGCATATACATATCCGGTGCATGGAGGAGGGTGCCTTTATCCGCGACCGCAATCACAGCCATCGCGTTATTATGTCCTTTGGCGACGATATTTGTCCCTTCCAGCGGGTCAACGGCTATATCAACTTTTGGTCCCATACCGGTACCCAGCCGTTCCCCAATAAACAGCATTGGAGCCTCGTCCAATTCCCCTTCACCAATCACGACAATACCATCCATATTAACCGAATCAAACATCTTCCGCATAGCCGTTGTGGCCGCATCATCCGCTTCATTCTTCTTGCCGCGCCCCATCCATTGGGCAGAAGCCAGTGCAGCAGCTTCAGTAACTCTGACAATCTCAAGTGCCAACTCGCGTTCCAAATGTCACTCCCCCATTTTCGACAGCATTCTCACTCAACATCAATCTTACCAGAAAAACTTTTATTTCTGAATTTTATCGAGGGATAATTTGATTAAATTTATTGGCCATAGAAAAACTTAATCGGAGCGTAGAGCAGAAACCAGAAGTGATTGGAGGATAGGGTTGAAGGTCAGATTCCAGCTTGCCAAGTTTGGACAGCTTTGGCGGGAAGGGAGGAAAAGCTGTCAGAAGAAGCCTGATGTTTGGACAGCTTTGACGGGAAGGGAGGAAAAGCTGTCAAAAGAAGATCGAAGTTTGGACAGCTTTGGCGGGAAGGGAGGATAAGCTGTCAGAAGAAGCTTGAAGTTTGGACAGCTTTGGCGGGAAGGGTGGAAAAGCTGTCAGAAGAAGCCTGAAGTTTGGACAGCTTTGACGGGAAGGGGGGAAAAGCTGTCAGAAGAAGCTTGAAGTTTGGACAGCTTTGGCGTGAAGGGAGGAAAAGCTGTCAGAAGAAGCGTGAAGTTTGGACAGCTTTGGCGGGAAGGGAGGAAAAGCTGTCAGAAGAAGCCTGAAGTTTGGACAGCTTTGGCGGGAAGGGAGGAAAAGCTGTCAGAAGAAGCCTGAAGTTTGGACAGCTTTGGCGGGAAGGGAGGAAAAGCTGTCAGAAGAAGCCTGAAGTTTGGACAGCTTTGGCAGGAAGGGAGGAAAAGCTGTCAGAAGAAGCCTGAAGTTTGGACAGCTTTGGCAGGAAGGGAGGAAAAGCTGTCAGAAGAAGCCTGAAGTTTGGACAGCTTTGGCAGGAAGGGAGGAAAAGCTGTCAGAAGAAGCCTAAAGTTTGGACAGCTTTGGCGGGAAGGGAGGAAAAACTGTCAGAAGAAGCCTGAAGTTTGGACAGCTTTGGCGGGAAGGGAGGAAAAGCTGTCAAAATAAATCCGGAAATATGACAGGTTAGAAGGAGGACCAAGAAAAGCTGTCCAAATAAGTCCTGAATTAAGACAGGTTAGAAGGAGGACCGAGAAAAGCTGTCAAAATAAAACCGGAAGTAAGACAGGTTAGGAGGAGAACCAAGAAGAGCTGTCCAAATAAATCGAAAACGTCATTCGAAGCTCTGCTATTAATCGATAATACGTCACCAAAAACCAAACTCAATAATTCTACCTGACTCCTCCCCCCTAATTTCTAACATCAAAAGAGTGAAAATATTTCGAAATAACTATATAGGAAAAAAGGTCTATTTTAGCGAAATATGGTACAATTAAGAAAAACTTCTAGTCATCTTCTGAGAGGATTGAAATATATGGCCCGCCGCTTTACTAGCATATTGGACAACCTGCTTGGTTGGGGAAAAATAATGCTGCCTCATTCATCGATTTGTTATTATCCGCCCCAGTTTATTTTGCGGAACCCTTTGGTAGCAGGGGTGAAGAAGGCTATTAACAGTGGCTGTGAAGTTGCAGTCATTGCCTATACAATTAAAAACCACCGGGAGCTCGTTGCTCAGCTGGGTGAAGAAACGTGGAAGTATCATAAAGCTTTAAAGCGCCATTTCAAAGATGTCATAGAAGTGGAAATTGATAAGGAAGACATGATTGTCCTGCATGATTATTATAGTGACAGTCTGAGCCTGTTCATGAGAATTGACCATAACAGGCATTGTATATCCGAGATCGATGCAAAAATGAAAAAGATCCTCAGGGAAGCGGAAAGCAGGATTTTTCATCAGTATCCAACAGTCCAGCCGGTTTTTGATACGGGTTTTATTTTCATCGATAAATCAGTAGGTTCCCTTCATGAAGCGGTACTGAAGGCGCATCAGCAGGCTTTTGCGATGGCTGAAAAGCGGATACAGTCCGAATTCAATGAAATGGTCTATGAAATGAATAAAATCATCGCCCAGCAAAATATCAAACTTCTGGCACAGCCAATCATTGATGTTGCCACGAAGGAAATCCGTGCCTGGGAAATGCTGACCAGGGGGCCGGAGGGGACATCTCTTGAAAGTCCTTTACAGCTATTTTCAGTCGCCAGACAGACAAATATGCTGTATGAGCTGGAAATGATCGTCTTGAAGAAAACGCTTGAGCAAATTACGTCAACAGGCTGCCCTGATGATATTTTCATCAATTTCACACCAATCACCCTTGGGAATTCCCGTTTCGTCCGGGACCTGAAGACGATGATGAAATCCTACGAAAGCATCAAGCCAAATCAAATCACATTTGAAATTACCGAGCGGGACTCAATTGAGGGAATCGACAATTTTATCTATAATATAAAGGTGTTAAGAGGAATGGGTATCAAGATTGCGGTGGATGATACCGGTGCGGGATATGCAAGCCTGAATACCATCAGTGAAATCATGCCGGACGTCATCAAGATTGACCGTTCCGTCATCCAGAACATCGACAAAAACTCCGTCAAGGAATCGATGCTGAAAGGGCTTCTCCTTGTTGCAAGGGAAGCGGGATCCACAGTCATTGCGGAAGGGATTGAAAACGAGCATGAAGCTTCAGTCCTTTCACGGAACAAGGTTGAGCTGGCACAAGGTTATTTCTATGCCCGTCCCGGATTATTGAAAACCGTCTAGCATCTTTGAGAGGTGATGAGGAATGTATTTTGTCGACAGGGATCAAATCGAAGTAACATTAGAGTTTTTGAACAGGCAGATCGATTTTTTTGAAAGCAATGAAACATGGGAAACGCCAATGGAAAAATCGGCTTTGGAGCGTGCGGCACATACAATGGTAGAAGCCGTTCTCGATGTGGGCAATGCGATGATTGATGGCTTCATCATGCGCGATCCGGGAAGCTACGAAGACATCATTGATATATTAGATGATGAAAAAGTGGTGACAGCTGAAATGAGCGCAGGATTGAAAAAAATCGTCCTATTCAGGAAGATGCTTGTCCAGCAATACACTGCTGTTGACCATGCCAGCCTGATTGAAACTTTCAAGTCTGAGCTTCCGCAACTCAAGCTTTTTCCGGTAAAGGTCAGAGAGTATCTAACGAACGAGCTGGGGCCTGTTTCCGCTTTTAAAAAGTAAACGGCTGAAGAGACTGATAAAGTGAACTCTAACTCAATTGGGTTGGGTAAAGTTCCCTATTTCGGTCTCTTTTTTCATTAGTGAGGTTTGTCCTTTGCACTCTCAGCTTTGCTTATATAAAATGGGAGTATTCGTTTTCTAACAACAAGGGAACAGTAATCATAGGAGTGATCAATATGAAAAAATATAAAGGGTATCTGATCGATTTGGATGGAACGATGTATCGCGGCTCAGAGCGCATCGAGGCAGCTTCTGATTTTATAAAAAGGCTGATTGAAGCGGATATCCCTTATTTATTCGTAACGAATAATTCATCGCGCACACCTGCACAGGTTGCCGAGAAGCTGCGCGGCTTTGATATCCCGACGACTGAGGCGCAGGTTTTTACAACAAGCCAGGCCACGGCCAACTATATCTATGAGCAAAAACAAGATGCAACCGTATATGTGATTGGCGAAGAGGGAATCCAAACAGCGATTGAAGAAAAAGGCTTGAAGTTTGCTGGAGAAGATGCAGATTTCGTTGTTTCTGGAATTGACCGGGGCATTACCTATGAGAAGCTTGCAGTTGGCTGTCTTGCGGTAAGGAACGGGGCAACCTTCATTTCGACAAACGGAGATATTGCCATCCCGACAGAGCGGGGCCTGCTGCCTGGTAATGGGTCTTTGACATCAGTCATCGCCGTATCGACACAAACAGAACCTATCTTCATCGGCAAGCCAGAATCAGTCATTATGGAACAGGCCTTGAAGGTTCTCGGAACAGCAAAAGAAGAAACGCTTATGGTTGGGGACTATTATGATACCGACATTCTTGCAGGCATGAGGGCAGGCATGGATACCCTGCTTGTTCACACTGGTGTCACAACGAAGGAATTGCTTAAAGGTTATAATGAAATGCCAACCTATACAGTGGATTCTCTGGACGAATGGGAAGTATAAAACATAAAAGGGACTTGAGCGATCTTTTGGCTGCAAGTCCCTTAATACTTATCAGGATGACGTTTGTTGGCCGTCCAGTATTTTCTTAATTCTCTACATTTGCCGCTCTATGGGCAAGACGGCTTGACGCAGCAGCGGCAACTGCTCCCACGATATCATCAAGGAAAGTATGGCACTTGCCTGATGCTTCTTTATCATTAAGAATCTTCAGGATACCCGGCTTTGCCTTATCGATGAACCCATAGTTTGTGAAGCCGATCGAACCATAGATATTTACAATGGAGAAAGCGAGGATTTCATCCACGCCGTATAAGCTTTCATCTGTTTCAATGATCGACTGGAGCGGTTCTCCAAGCTTCTTCTGCTCAGCAAGGATATCAAGCTGGATTCCTGTCAGAATCGCATTCTGTACCTCACGCTTAGACAATACTCTTTCCACATTCTCGATACAATCGTCCATTTGCAGGTTCGGGTGGTACTTCTCCTGCAGGAAAAAAACGAGTTTGGCGATATCTTCTATTTCAACCCCGCGTTCATGGAGCCATTTTCGGGCAGTTTCCTCGGTCATATGGATGGCGCGTTTCTTTTCTAACATCTGCATCACCTTTCTATAATTTAATTCAGATAAGAAAGTGAGTATCTCACTTTGGGAATTGTCTAGCTCCAGCGCCTAGCCAGTTTTCATCTCCGAATTCGCTTCTCGAGTATCTTGCGAGAAGCGTTAGCTTTGAGCAGCTCGAGTCGTTTGTCTAGCTGCGGCTCCTAACTCCTCGAGACGCTTCGGTCCTGCCAATGAAGTCAAAGAACGACTTCACTGACGGGCCCTCCAGCGCTTGTCGGAGTTGGGCAGTCGCCTCCGCATTTCGAATTCGGTCCGCCCGGTGAAGTCAAAGAACGACTTCACCGGTCGGCCCTCCGTGGCACACGATGTGCTAGACCCGCCAGCCACAGGACGTGGCGTTATTAGGCGGGCAACGCTTGTCGGGGCTGACCAAGGCGCTTACGCTTTTCTATCAGCATTCTCAATATCTTATTTAACCTAAATTATTCCGCTTAATCCGTTTTAGTGAAAGAATTCATACCTTTAAATCATTTCCAGATTCAAGCCAGTTATTCATTTTCATTGTTTTGCAATCCTGCACATATATTTGTAAAAGAATGGCTTGGAAATGAGGTGGTATTCGATGTTTCAAAAGATGTTAAAAGAAGTATATGGGATTTTTCCGGATTCAGAAGTGTCTCTTGGAAGATATCATGGATACAAGCAAAATGAAGGGCTATATTTGATTATGGACGCTAATGGGACAAAAGAGCAAGAAATAAGCGAGCTTTCAAAGATTGCTGACCATATGCAAAAAGCTGGTGACCGAAACGTATCCAAGCTGCTTTCAGACAAGGAAGGGAGGCAAGTTTGCGACTGGGAGGGCAGGAAGTATTGTGTGCTGCTGAATCGCGCAGCTCCAATGCCGGAAAAACTGCGAACTGGCAGGAAGCTGGCCAGATTCCATGCAAGAGGGCGGCAAATCCCCTTTAAGGTGGAAAGCTTGAACAGGGTTGGACAGTGGAAACAGCTCTGGGAAAAACGGCTTGACCAAATGGAAAAAGTATGGAGCGGAAAGCTTTATACTGAACCGGAGAACGAGTTTGAGAGACTGTTCCTGGAATCTTTCCCTTATTATATGGGTTTATCGGAAAATGCGATTCAATACCTGGCGGATACTGAGATTGATGATAAACCGACGAAAATCGACCATGGCACAGTTTGCCACGAACGCTTCACCAATACAGTCTGGAGAGGGCCTTATTTTGTCAAGAATCCATTCGATTGGGTATTCGACCATGCAAGCCGCGACCTGGCGGAGTGGGTTAGGGAGCGGTACTTTGCAAACATCCAGACGAGCCAGCCAGAAATTAAAAGCTTCCTTACCGAGTATCAAAGCATGACTGTGCTATCCCCATTTTCCTGGAGGCTCCTGTACGCGAGGCTGCTGTTCCCGCTTCATTATTATGAGACGGTTGAAAACTACTATATTACTCAATCAGAACAGATGAAGCGCCAGCTAGAGGACCAAATGCGGAAGTACCTGAACCAGAGCAGTGACTATGAGAGGTTTTTAAGCCATTTTTACCAGATTGGCGATGCACCGGTAAAAATCGGAAAGCTTCCTCCAGTCGACTGGTTATTACGGTAGTCGAAGCTTTAACGGGTATATGATAGAATAAAATTATTCTATTATATTAAACGTTTACAAAAAGGAGCCAGACTATGAAGCCGTATGTATTTATCACGAGGAGAATGCCTGAAGAAACCATTGCTGATCTCACCGATAGATTCGAGGTTAAAATGTGGGATCATGAAGATATTCCTGCACCAAGAGAGGTTCTGCTTGCAGAGGCGAAAAAAGCAAGCGGAATGATCACGATGCTATCTGACAAAATTGACGAGGAGCTGCTGTCAGCGGGTGAAAACCTGAAAGTCGTCGCAAACCTCGCCGTCGGTTTTGACAATGTTGACCTCGAAGCGGCCACTAAGCGAGGAATCGTTGTGACCAATACACCGGATGTGTTGACAGAAACAACCGCTGATCTTACTTTTGCTTTGCTGATGGCTGCTGCAAGGCGCATTGTCGAAGCAGCTGATTATATCAAGGCAGACAAGTGGAAAGGCTGGGGCCCGTACCTGCTTGCAGGGAATGATGTCTATGGAAAGACAATCGGAATTGTCGGCATGGGCAAGATTGGTGAGGCCGTGGCCCGCCGCGCCAAAGGCTTCGGCATGGACATTCTTTACCATAACCGTTCCCGAAAGCCAGAAGCTGAAAAAGAAATAGGCGCTATATACAGCTCCTTTGATGATGTTGTTACAAAAGCTGATTTTGTCGTATCACTCGCCCCGTTGACAGCTGAAACTAAAAACCTTTTTACAGCAGAGGTCTTTGCCAAAATGAAAAAAAGCTCGATTTTCATCAATGTTGGACGTGGCCCGGTTGTGGACGAGCAGGCATTATATGAAGCACTTAAACGCGGGGAGATTGCGGCAGCAGGACTTGATGTTTTTGAAAAAGAACCCATTTCCGCCGGACATCCGCTGCTCGAACTTCCAACCGTGACAGCCCTCCCTCATATCGGCTCAGCAAGCACGGAAACCAGGACGACGATGATCAGGCTTTGTAGTGCAAATGTAAAAGTAGTCCTGAGCGGAGACACTCCTAAGACAGTTGTTAATAAGGAAGTGCTCCAATAACCGATTAAACCTTCCCTTCAAGCGGGGGAGGATTTTTTTTACACTTAGAGCCCCTTGTGATAAAGCGTTTACATGGGGGAATGCTCGTTAATTATTCCTTGTAAAAGCTGTTAGTCGTCTTTATAATGTCTACTATACAAAAACAAATGTACTTTTGAAAAAGACAATGAGAGGGGAAGAGAAAATGCAGGCAATCTCGGTTGGGCTTCTTGGTTTAGGAACAGTGGGGTCGGGGGTGGTGAGAATCATTGAGAACCACCAGGATAAATTGATGCATCAGGTTGGTTGTCCAGTGAAGGTAAAAAAAATCCTCGTCCAGGATGTCGAAAAAGAAAGGTCAGTGAAGGTTGCCCCTTCCCTGCTTACGATGAACCCATACGATATCATCGAAGATCCTGAAATAGAAGTAGTCATTGAAGTAATGGGCGGAATCGAAAACACCAGGACCCATATGCTGCAAGCTTTGAAGAATAAAAAGAATGTGGTGACAGCTAATAAAGATTTGATGGCTGTCCATGGTTCGGAGTTATTGACGGCTGCGAAGGAAAATGGCTGCGATCTCTTTTTTGAAGCGAGCGTGGCAGGAGGAATTCCAATTTTGCGCAGTCTCGTTGACGGACTCGCATCTGATAGAATCACAAAGATGATGGGGATTGTAAATGGAACAACAAATTATATTTTAACAAAGATGAGCCAGGAGGGACTGGCATATGATAGCGTGCTGAAGGAAGCGCAGGACCTGGGATATGCGGAGGCGAATCCAGCATCTGATGTGGAAGGACTTGACGCGGCTAGGAAAATGGCAATCCTCGGAACACTCGGGTTCTCGATGCAAATTGACCTTGATGATGTAAAAGTAAAAGGAATCACAGAGGTTACGGAGGATGACCTCCAATATGCGAAGCAGCTTGGCTATACAATGAAATTGCTCGGTATCGCTGTCCGCGAAGGAGATAAAGTCGAGGTGTGTGTGGAGCCTGCTTTACTCCCATCATCCCATCCGCTGGCCTCAGTCAATAACGAGTACAATGCGGTATATGTATATGGTGAAGCGGTCGGGGAGACCATGTTTTACGGACCTGGCGCTGGAAGCCTGCCAACCGCAACAGCTGTTGTTTCAGACCTGGTTGGTGTCATTAAGAACATGCGTCTTGGAGTAAATGGGAGTTCTATGATAAAGCCGCAATATGAAAAGCAGCTGAAGGACGATGGTGAAGTGAATTCAAAGCATTTCCTCCGTCTCCATGTCCACGATGAAGTTGGTGTCTTTTCAGAAATAACCTCCCTTTTTGCAAATCATAATGTCAGCTTTGAAAAAATCCTTCAAATGCCTCTGAAGGAAAAGGAGCTTGCGGAAATCGTGGTTGTTACACATCGGGCTTCTCTTAAAGACTATCAAAATATACTGATGGAGCTGGGTGACCTGGGTGTAGTCAAGGAAATCAAGAGCTCCTACAGAGTCGAAGGGAGTGTCAGTCCATGAGATGGCGCGGGCTGTTGCATGAATACCGAGATTACCTGCCAGTCAGTGCCCATACTCCCATTCTGACGCTGCATGAAGGAAATACTCCGCTCATCAGGCTTGACCAGCTGTCAGAGGAGTGGGGCCTGGATTTATATGCAAAAGTCGAGGGAGCGAACCCTACTGGTTCATTCAAGGACCGCGGGATGGTAATGGCAGTTGCCAAAGCCAAGGAGGAGGGGAGTGATACGGTCATCTGTGCCTCAACGGGAAACACCTCCGCTTCGGCTGCGGCTTATGCGGCAAGAGCTGGGATGAGATGCATCATTGTTATCCCAGAAGGGAAAATTGCCATGGGCAAACTCGCCCAGGCAGTGATGTATGGAGCGAGTATTGTTTCAATTGAAGGCAATTTTGACGAGGCATTGAAAATGGTCAGGGCCATCAGCGAAAATGAACCAGTCACCCTCGTCAATTCTGTGAATCCTTATCGGTTGGAAGGCCAAAAAACGGCTGCCTTCGAAATATGCGACCAGCTTGGCGGCGCACCTGATATTCTGGCGATCCCAGTGGGGAATGCCGGAAATATCAGCGCCTACTGGAAAGGTTTTAAAGAATATCACGCGAGCAGACAGACTGGCTTGCCGAGGATGTTCGGTTTTGAGGCAGAAGGTGCCGCTGCAATCGTACAGGGCAAGCCGATTGAGCAGCCGGAAACCATCGCAACAGCTATTCGAATTGGCAACCCCGCCAGCTGGAATCTAGCTGTTGCTGCCCGGGATGAATCAGAAGGAACCATTGATTTCGTCACCGATGAAGAAATTTTACAGGCGTATAGCAGCCTGGCATCCACAGAAGGCATTTTTGCTGAACCGGGTTCCTGTGCATCACTGGCAGGTATTCACAAGCTCTTAAAACAAGGGGGAATCCCTCGGGGTTCCAGGATTGTTGCTATACTGACGGGAAATGGATTGAAGGATCCTTCCACTGCAATCGATATCAGCTCCATCTCACCTGTTCGGCTGCCAAATGACGAGAGAATTGTCAGCGAGCATATCAGGGGTGTGGTAAGACAATGAATGGAGTCGGGGAACCATATGCTGCTGGCATCTCGCCAAAACAGATATTTTCGGTAAAAGTCCCGGCAAGCTCTGCGAACCTGGGGCCTGGTTTTGATTCCCTTGCTGTTGCCTTGAGCCTCTATCTGGAAGTTGAGGCTGTGCCTAGCGATCAATGGGAAGTTGAGCCGCTATCTCAGTCTTTAATGGGTTTTCCCCGGAATGAAAAGAATTATATTTGCCAGGTTGCCATTAAAACTGCTTTAATGTACAAGCAGACGATGCCTCCACTCCATATTTCTGTAAAAAGCGAAATTCCGCTGGCTAGAGGGCTGGGTTCCAGCGCCGCTGCCATCGTTGCGGGCGTGGAACTGGCCAATGAGTTCTGTGACTTAAAATTATCACTGCGGGATAAACTGGCGGTCGCTTCCGGATTTGAAGGCCATCCGGATAATGCCGGAGCCTGTCTTTTTGGCGGAGTAGTGGTAGGCACTCAAATAGGGGAAGATGTTGACTTGACAGTGCTCGACCAGATTCATTTTGATCCGATTCTGGTTGTCCCCCGGAAGGAATTGCTGACAGAAATTTCACGTGAGGTATTGCCGGCAGCCGTTGACTTCCAGCGCAGCGTCCAGGCGAGCGCCATTGCCAATCAGCTTCTTGCTGCTTTAATGACACAGAACTGGGCGCTTGCAGGCAAGATGATGGCTTCCGATTTGTTCCACCAGCCATACAGAAAGGTACTTGTGCCATTTTATGAGGATGTCCAGAAAAAAGCCATTCAGTCAGGGGCTTTTGGCGTCGCACTAAGCGGAGCGGGACCATCGATCCTGTGCCTTGCTGAACCAGGCAAGGGGGAGGCCATTGCAACAGACTTGAAAACTTTTTTTGAGGAAATGGAAACTTACAGTTTGGTGATCGATCGAAATGGATGCAGCTCCAGCATGAAAAAAAGCGGTTTTGCCACTTAGAGCAAAACCGCTTTATTATTGGTAAAATTAGAATACCTGTTCAACCTCAACTACGCCAGGTACTTCTTCTAAAAGGGCGCGTTCGATTCCAGCTTTAAGCGTGATTGTGGAGCTCGGGCAGCTTCCGCATGCACCCAGCAGGCGAAGTTTTACAATGCCATCTTCAACATCAACCAGTTCGCAGTCTCCACCGTCGCGAAGAAGGAATGGACGCAATTTATCTAATACTTCCTGTACTTGCTCAAACATTTGCTGTTCAGTCATGCAAATCGACTCCTTTCATAATACTTATTATAATCTCATCAGCCGGAAAAATCTATCCAATTGAATGAAAAACCTGAGACCGCAGTTTTTTCCTTATGAATCCATTTCATCGTATAGTAAAATAAAAGAAAATAACAGGGGGTAATTGATAATGGAGCGGAAAGAAGTAGAAATTGTCGTTTACGGTGCAGAAGTTTTATGCCCGAGCTGTGTGAATCTTCCATCTTCAAAAGAGACGTATGAATGGCTAGAAGCTGCAATCGGCCGAAAATACGCAGACCAGCCTTTTAAAATTACTTATGTTGATATTTATAATCCTCCAACAGAGGGAGATAAAAAGGAATTCGCTGAAAGAGTGATTGAAGAAGACATGTTTTACCCTGTCGTCCTGCTCGAAGGCAAAATCGTTGGCGAAGGAAATCCAAAATTGAAAACAATTTATGCAGAATTAGAGAAATATGGGTATGTACCAGCTTAAAATGATGAAAAGCATTCTGAAAATGTACTGCACCCCAAAAGTTAGAGTGAAATTTAACTTTTGGGGTGTTTTTTGTGGTCAAATATAGCGAAGGATTTAAATTAAAGTTAGTTAAAGAGTATCTAAGTGGGAAATCAGGTTATAAATTTTTAGCTAAAAAGTATGGCATGAAGGACAGTACACCAATTCTGAGATGGGTCAAATCCTATGAGAAATTCGGAGAGGAAGGATTAAGAAGAAAGAGAAATAAAACAGTTTATTCTGTTCAATTCAAGCTAGAAGTATTAAGCTTTATGAAGAGAACAGGTTCTTCAGAAACGGAAACGGCCCTCAAATTTGGGTTAAAGAATCCTCCTTTGATAGCCTCATGGAAGAAAGCTTTTCTTGAGGGTGGTACTGAAGCCCTAGATAGACTGAAAGGACGGTCATCCATGTCTGAAAAAGCTAAGAATAAAAAAAGTAAACATATCGAAGAGAAAGAAATGACATATGAAGAAAAATTAGAACGGGAAAACGAACTTCTTCGGTTAGAGGTAGAATACTTAAAAAAGTTGCGAGCTTTTCAGATGGATCCGGAAGGCTATCTCGAAAAGCACAAGCAGCGTTATCATTCGAACTCAAAGAAACCTTCAAACTAAAAGATGTGTTACTGGTAGTTGGCATGCCTGAATCCTCGTACCATTATCATATAAAAATGATGAAGAGGGCAAATCCAAACCAGCAGCTGGAGGAAACTATCCAATCCATTTTCGAAGAAAATAACGGAAATTATGGTTATCGACGCATCAAATTAGAATTGAAGAATACTGGGGTAAAGGTGAACCACAAGAAGGTCTATCGCATCATGAATAAACTTGGACTCCAATGCGAAAAGTTCAGTAGGAAATCTAGAAAGTACAGTTCTTACAATGGAGTTGTTGGAACTATTGCCAAAAACCGTATTAATCGTCGTTTTCACACAAACGTGTGCCATCAAAAATTGACAACAGATATTACAGAATTTAAGTGTTCAGACGGTGTGAAACTATACCTTAATCCAATTATGGACATGTTCAATGGTGAAATTCTTTCGTATGGGATGAGTATGCGCCCTACCTTAGAATTAGCGCTCAGACCTCTCGAGGAAGCACTAGAAATTGTCAAAGATTCAAAGTTCAGAACTACTGTACATTCCGATCAAGGTTGGCATTATCAACATAATAAATGGGTTAAAACGCTCAAGGAACATAAGGTATTCCAAAGTATGTCGCGAAAAGGGAACTGTTTGGATAATTCCCCCATGGAGAACTTTTTTGGATTAATGAAACAGGAAATGTATTATGGGGAAGCGCTATGCCCATTTGAGGATTTAAAAAAGAGAATTGAAGAATATGTCAATTATTATAATAACAAACGCATAAAGCAAAAATTGGCCGGCATGAGCCCGGTTCAATACCGTATTCATACCAGCCAATTAGCTGCTTAATATAAAACTCTAACTTTTAGGGGTCACATCAAAAATGGGTGCTTTTTCTATTTTTCATCAGATAAATATTTAAAATGACGAGCTCTTAAAGTGTGAAAATTTTTTTATAGCGAAAATCTTCTTTTTATAGCGACTTTAAAGATTATATAGCGAAAAATACAATTATATAGCGAACTGGAAATTTCACTGTATTTTTACCATTTTTTTATACTCGTTTGAATCAAAAAAACCGGGCATCCTCGCCCGGTTTCTAATGCATCATCCATTATGATACTTATACATCCACAAAATACCTGACTTCAGCAAGCGTGCGACGCGGCCGGTAATCGGGCGTTCGTTCACCAGTCCGAAGCCGTGCTTTTTGCCGAGTGAACCAATGACGCCTTTCAGCTTGATTGGCGGGAATGATTCTGGCGGTTCTTCGCCTTTCCAGCGCTTTTGCAGGACCTGAACGATTTGTTCAGCCTGCCCTTCTGCAAGCTGTGCACTTGGTGCATGAGGCAGACTCGCACAGTCTCCGACTACATAGACATTTTCATAACCAGGAAGATTATGCTGTGGCGTGATGACAGCCCGTCCCATGCCGTCTTTTTCGATGTCCATCTGGCGGACGAGTCGGTTTGCCTGGATTCCTGCAGTCCAGACAATTGCGTCACAGACAATTGGTTCATCGTGATTGTAAAGGACATTCTTTTGCACTTCGGTGATATTTGCATTGTTGATGATTTCAACATTGTGATTGTCAAACCAATTTTCCACGTAAGTGCTCAGGCGTTCAGAGAATGCTGACAGAATGTGGTTGCCGCGATCAAAAAGCTTGATCTTCAAGTCTTTGCGGCTTTCAGCCAATTCACTTGCAAGCTCGACACCGCTTAACCCTGCACCGACAATTGCCACACTTGAACCTGCCGGCAAATTATTCAGAGCCTGGTAGGTTGCACGTGATTTCTCGATGGATTGGATACTGTACGTAAACTCATCAGCTCCGGGAACATTGTGGTATTTATCTTCGCAGCCGAGGCCAATGATCAGGTCATCATATTCCACAGCCTCAGTGCCTTGCAGTTCAACCTTCCGCTCATTAAGATTGATGGTGGTCACTTCTGCATATTTCACCTGAAGGCGGGGATGTTCAGGAAACGACACTCGGATATGCTGGTCTGAAATCGTCCCTGCTGCCAGGGCATAATATTCAGTTTTTAAGCAGTGATATGGAACCCGGTCTATCAAAGTAATGGATACATCTTCCGGCAGGTCATTCGGCAGCAATTTATGAAGGACACGCATGCCGCCATAGCCGCCTCCAAGAATAACGAGATTTTTCATATGAATTTCCCCTCTTTTACTCATCACGGACAGTCATGATGTTTTTAAAGCTCGTTCTTGTAATCAGTAAACGGATACATTTTTCAAAATTATTCTACAATATTTTTTCTGGTTCGTTTTAACCCATAAAAAGTATAACGAAATTGTGACAAAATAACAACAATTTTATGGGTGTCCTGAGCAAGAGAAATTGACGATTTACCTGAAAAAGGGTACGATTAAAAATTAGTAGAGAGGTGAAACAAATGATTAAGCCGATCATTGAATTTTGTATCAGCAATCTTGCGAGCGGTTCTCAAGCTGCAAGGGCAGAACTCGAAAGAGATCCTGACCTTGACGTCATTGAATATGGTTGCCTTGGTTACTGCGGAAAATGCGCAATGTCAATGTTTGCGCTGGTAAACGGGGATCCGGTAGTCGGAGACACTCCAGAAGAACTTGTTGAAAATGTTTATAAATACCTGGATGAAAATCCAATGTTTTAATATATAAAAAGCTGGCGTGGTGCCGAACCATCGCCAGCTTTTTTCATCAATTGCCCCCAAAGGAGGAGGCTTAGCTGCTCGCCGCAGCTTGCTCTTCCCGCATCTCCTGCCAGCGATCTTTAGCCATCTGGATGATTTGCGGTTCGACAGACTGGCGTTGTTTTTCTATTACTCTTGAAAAGAAACGGACAGCATCCTGAGTGTGGCCGATTCTTCTTGATAGTTCACCAATAAGGTACATGAGACGCAGCTCTGAGACCTGAGTTCCTTTATAGTCACCGGTACTGTATGACTCTGTATATTCTTTTAAGGCAAGTTTTAAAAAACGCATTTCCTGATCATGATTTTCATTCGAGCGATACAGCCAGCAAAGCCTCATGTAAAGTCCTGCTGTAACAATATGTTTCTCTTTCTTTAGTGTGGAACTATAGGCTGCAAGCTTAAAAGTGTTCAGTGCCTCCTGAACTGTCCGAGTTTCTCCATAGTTGTGCGGGACCCACTGACTGGAGATTTTGGCTTCGATTACTTGTTTCACACCAGGCGGAAAATAAGTGCTGAAATCGTCGGTGAATGAATAGCCGCAATCGGGGCAGACATTGACATAGTAATAGTTAGGGTTTTCAAATCCATCGGCGTACAGAGGGGCAAAGTCTGTATCATAACTGAGGACTTTTACAAAACGGGAGCGGACCTTCTTGGTCGTAAAAGAATTCTCACATATGGCGCATGTGTACTTTTTATCGTATAAAGGTACTAGTTGGGACATCATCAACACCTGCCGATTCTCCTGTGATTTTTAAAAGAGGTTTGGGTACATTATACCAATTTATTAAGGGTTAGAGTGGTAAAATATGAAGAAAATTCTTTTTCGGCTTGATTGGTTGAGGATTGGAAAAATGCTGAGTATACTATAGGAAAGCGTAAGTGCCATGGTCAGCCCCGACAAGCGCTGGAGGGCTGACAGTGAAGTCGTTCTTTGACTTCATTGGCAGGACCGAAGCGTCTCGAGGGGCTTGGCACTGAAGCTGGACAATGAAAGGGATCAAGGAGGTTTTAATAAGTGGAAAACATTGTGATTCTTACAGAAGAAGCTGCATTGCAGGTTAAAGATATGATGAAACAAAATGAAACGGAGGGTGCCTTCCTTCGTGTGTCTGTAAAAGGCGGCGGCTGCAGCGGCCTGTCTTATGGAATGGGTTTTGCCCATGAAGTGGAAGAGGGAGACACTCAGCTAGAACAGCATGGAATCAAGATCCTTGTTGATAAGGAGAGCGCGCCTGTTTTGAGGGGGACCACCATCAGCTACAAGCAATCACTTATGGGTGGCGGTTTCACGATCGACAATCCTAACGCAATTGCATCATGCGGCTGTGGTTCTAGTTTTAAAACAGCGACTCGTGAAGGAACACCGGAAGAATGCTAAACAAAAACGCAAGGTCCTCTGACCTTGCGTTTTTATATTATTTGAACATCGATGAGCTGTGCAGCGGCTGTGTCTTCGCCTTTGGATCCATATAGGATTTAGCGTTGTTGACAGCTGTCGGAGCTTCACCGAATCCTGTCGCAATCAATTTTACCTTGCCTTCGTATGTGCAGATATCGCCTGCAGCGTATACGCCAGGGACATTTGTTTCCATTTTGGAGTTGACGACGATGGAGTTCTTTTCGATTTCAAGACCCCATTCTTTGATCGGTCCAAGAGATGAAACGAAACCGAAGTTACAGATAACTGCGTCAACATCAACAGCAACAGTTTCCTCGCTGTTTGCGTCCTTAAGAACAATCTGGCTGATTTTTTCTCCATCACCGATAAGCTCTGCAGGTACATAAGGCGTCTTGATATCAACCTTTGAATTTTGCAGATTTTCTACGCTGTGTTCATGAGCGCGGAATTTATCACGTCGGTGGACGATGGTTACCTGTTCAGCGATCGGCTCGAGCATCAATGCCCAGTCAACTGCTGAGTCGCCGCCGCCCAATACTGCGACTTTCTGGCCAGCGAACTGGTTCAAATCGTCGATGAAATAGTGCAGGTTCTTGCCTTCATATTGTGCAGCGCTTTCAAGTTCAAGTCTGCGTGGCTGGAAAGCACCATTTCCTGCAGTGATAATGACTGTTTTTGTATAATGAACTTCTTTATCAGTAGTCAGCTTTATTGTTCCGTCTTCCAGTTTTTCCAGCTTTTCAACCGATTGCTCTAGAGCGGTCGTTGGCTCGAATTTCGCCATTTGCTCCTTAAGGTTGTTGATCAGCTCCTGGGCACGGACTTTTGGAAAACCAGCAACATCATATATGTACTTTTCAGGATAAAGTGCTGATAATTGTCCGCCTAATTGTGGCAAACTTTCGATAATCTTAACCGATGCTTGTCTCATTCCGCCGTAGAAAGCAGTGAACAGACCAGCCGGCCCCCCGCCGATAATCGTGATGTCATAAACTTTTTGATCTTCTTTCACTCCATATCCCCCTCACTATGTAGTAAAATTGCTCCAATTTTTATAATACCATAAATTATAAAAATAAACTCCTAATCATAATAGAAGAATCCTTGTGGAACAATATATTTCATAGAAATTTCCCTTTACAAAACAGGAATACAGTGAAATCTGACTATTTTCTGAATATTTCCAAGTTAGCTTAATCGCTTGAAAATGCGGCGCAAAAAGCATAAGATGGATTGTAGGCAAGAATGTTAAGATTTTGTGACATTTTCAGGACATTTTTTTGAACATTCTAGTGAATAATATCACAAACTTATCCGGAAAATGATGGCGGCAGATAGAGATGAGCCAGTCGACCAAAAATATTTTAAAAAGGTGGAAGTGATCACTTTGAGAAAGCCAAAGATCGTAATCTTAGGAGCAGGATACGGGGGATTAATGACAGCTACCCGTTTACAAAAAGCTGTTGGAGTAAACGAGGCTGATATTGTCCTTGTCAATAAAAATGATTACCACTATGAAACTACATGGCTGCATGAGGCATCAGCAGGAACTTTGCATCATGACAGAGTCCGCTATGATGTCCGTGATGTAATCGATCGCCATAAGGTTGAATTCGTCCAGGGGTCTGTTGAAGAGATCAAGATGGACGAGAAGCGTGTAATCCTTGAGAACGGTGACATCGTATATGATTATCTTGTCATCGCCCTGGGTGCTGAACCTGAAACTTTCGGTATCAAAGGCTTGAAAGAGTATGCTTTCTCTATCGTCAATGTCAACTCAGCCAGACAAATCCGTGAGCATATCGAATATCAATTTGCAACATATAATACTGAAGCCGAGAGGAAAGACGAGCGCCTGACAATCGTTGTTGGCGGTGCGGGCTTCACTGGCATCGAGTTCCTTGGCGAACTGACGAACCGCGTGCCAGAACTATGCCGTGAATATGATGTAGATTATCATAAAGTTAAAATCGTTTGTGTCGAAGCTGCACCAATGGTTCTTCCTGGTTTCGACCCTGAGCTTGTAAACTATGCAGTTGCGACGCTTGAGAAAAAAGGTGTGGAATTCCGCATCGGTACAGCAATCAAGGAAGCAACTCCTGAAGGCATCATCGTTGCCAAAGGTGAAGAGGAAGTCGAAGAAATCAAGGCTGGCACAGTTGTCTGGGCAGCAGGTGTACGCGGCAATTCTGTCATCGAAAAATCAGGAATTGAAGCAATGCGCGGCCGTGTGAAAGTCCAGCCGGACCTTCGCCTGCCAGGTTCAGAAGATGTATTCATTGTCGGCGACTGCTCATTGATCATCAATGAAGAAATCAACCGTCCATATCCACCGACTGCACAAATCGCGATGCAGCAGGGTGAAGTGTGTGCAAGGAATATTGCTGCGTTAGTCCGCGGCAAATCCGAGCTTGAAACCTTCACTCCAGATATCAAAGGAACAGTTTGTTCACTTGGTGAAGATGATGCAATTGGAGTAGCATTCGGCAAGAAAATGGTCGGAGCGAAAGCGTCCTTCATGAAAAAAATGATCGACAATCGTGCGCTTTATATGATTGGCGGACCTTCAATGGTTCTTAAAAAAGGCAAATTCAACATTCTATAATAGTGCGTTTAAACAGGCTCCTATGAGGGGCCTGTTTTTTTATTGTATTACATTGCGCAAACGGGCCCGTGGCCAGACGGATTGCAGGACTAAGCTATATTCGATAGTGTACAATATTGGAAAAATGAAATCATGGATGTGGATTGGATGGGCAAACGCGAAAATGTGTGGCTTGGTGTTGCGGGGGTTGTTATAGCGGACGATGGCCGCTGGCTGGTTGTTAAAAAGCGCTATGGCGGATTGAAAGGGAGCTGGTCCCTGCCAGCTGGCTTTGTTGATGAAGGAGAAACAGCAGCTCAGGCTGTCCTCAGGGAAGTCAGGGAGGAAACCGGAATTGCATGCACTGTCACCGGACTCCTTGGGATGCGCACTGGTGTAATCAGGGAGTCTGTCAGCGATAATATGCTTGTTTTTCTGTTAAGCCCTTTACCTGATCAAATTGTGACTGCACAAGATAAAGAATTGTATGAAGCTAAATATATATCACCTGAAGAGTTAAAATCAGACTCAGAAACTTCCATGCTGATGCATTACCTTTTGAGCAAACCAATAAGTCAAGTGATTGAAGGCAAAGAAGGCATGGACCCAGGAACACAATTCCATTATAGTGCATATCAATTATTTTTATAATTTTCTGAAATTTTAAGTAAGTGATAGATATTCAAAGAAAAAAGTGGATGTATCCGTTTTCAATGGGTATTTTCGGTTGAATTTGGACCTTTTCAAAACTGAATAATCTCTGATATATTATCAGAAAATTCGATAATATAAAAGGAGAGATTCATTTATGAAAATGCAGGCACATGATTCAAAGGAATGTCCATATTGCTCAGGTAAAGGTTACTTCCAATTGCTTCTTGGCGGCTCAGAAACTTGTACTTGCTGCAGCGGTTCAGGAAAATCAAAAAAATAATGAAAAAGCACCTTTGACCTTCGCATCCTGCGGGGTTTTTCTTTTTGTCCTGAGTGTGAATACTATGTGACAAGCCCGCATCATTTCGTTGACTCGAAAACAGACAAACAGTAAACTAGAAATGATGTTTAATGGGGGGATACAGATATGATGACGGTTGTCACACTGATCATTTCGATGTTATTGTTTTTTGTCCTTTTCTTCGGGATTGGATTTTTATTGAATATGCTGTTGAGGATGTCATGGGTAATGGCGATCGTTTATCCTTTGATCGCAATATTCATTATTGATAAATATCGGTTGATTGACTATTTCCGCAACAGTGGTGAAGCTTTCAGTGATTTAGGAAAACGGATTTCACTGCTTGCTATGGCCGATGTGCTGATTCTGAGCAGCGGGCTTGCAGGTGCAATCCTAGCTGGCGTAGTCATTAAACTTTTGCGTAAAAAAGGATATCAAATGTTTTAGCAAAAACTGACCTTCATTTTTGAAGGTTTTTTTTATGCATAAATATTGTTGTTCGTCAGAAACTATTTCTAAGCAACAGTATTTTTTTACTTTTAATGGAAGTGTAAATAGGTATTTAGACACTTTTTTGCTCCTTTTGGAATATTTCTTGTTTTGTTGGGAAATTAATAGATTTGGGAGGAGTGAAAAATTATATGAATATTTTAAAAATATGGGCCAAGCGCTCTGCCATGGCAGTTTTATTTTTTGCTGCTATAACTTCAACGTTCCACTCGATTTCAGGAGTGGAAGCTTCCACTGTTTCTACATACGTTTTTGACAGTGCTGGCACACAACAAGAGGAAAATTCAAGTTTTGATCATAAGAAGAAATCCATAGGTCTTGCCTTTAAGGTTTTGAAAAAAGTATCAGAGATCACGACAAAAATATCTTCAAGTGAAAAGGTATCCGGCGCACCGCCGACGCTTGAGGAATCAATGAACTGGTCACAATACCCGACAAAGCAAATCATTGCTACGGGGTATACAGCCGGAATTGAATCCACTGGCAAAAATCCTGGACATCCAGGTTATGGAATCACTTATTCAGGTGTCAAGGTAAAACGTGACCTCTATTCAACGGTTGCGGCTGATCTAAACGTATTCCCAATTGGGACAATCCTTTTCATCCCAGGATACGGCTTTGGAGTTGTCGCAGATAAAGGTGGCGCAATCAAGGGAAACAAAGTGGATTTATATTACGATACCGTAAAGGACGTATACGAACAATGGGGCAAAAAGACGCTGGATGCATACATAATTGAAATGGGTGACGGCAAGCTTACAGAAGCTGACCTGAAAGCACTCAACGAAAATGAATCAATGCAGGTTTTCCGCCAGCAATACATTAGTGGTAAAGAATCATAATAAGCTTAGGCACTTTCCTCGGGGAAGTGCCTTTTAAATGTTTACCCTAGAAATGATGATTTAGAGCCAAGATGCACTTCTTAGTGTTTCGCAGGAGCTACATAGCCCGAGATGGAGAGGGAAGCTTAGAAACGGTAAAAGGAGAGAGGCTGCTTTGCCCGAAATGCAGGCGGAATCAGGAAAACGGTAAAAGGAGAGAGGCTTCATTGCCCGAAATAACTGCGAAGTCTGAAAAACGGTAAAAGGAGGAGCCCTGCATTTACCGAAATGGCTGCGCCAAAATCAAACCGGTAAAAGGAGAGAGGCTGCATTGCTCGAAATGCAGGCGAGATCAGGAAAACGGTAAAAGGAGAAGCCCTGCATTTACCGAAATGGCTGCGCCAAAATCAAACCGGTAAAAGGAAAGACCATCTCTTCGAAAGAGATGGCCAAATTTTTGATGGTTGAACCTAATTTCACTTGGATCCTGGATGTTAGTGAATTAGCCGTGAATGAGAGAATGCAATTTCTCAAGTCCATCTAAAAGACGTGGAGATGGACGGCAATATAGCTCTTCTTCGAGGATGAAGATTCGATCCCCCTTTATCGCGTCTAGTTCTTCCCAGCCCGGCCTGTTTGTGATCAATTCTTTCTTCACCTTTTGCTTCCTGACTCCAACCCAGGCAATGCATATATAATCTGGCTTCCGGGATAATACATCATCCCAGTCGGTTTGTACGCTTGCGAGCTCAACATCCTTAAAAACATTTTCGGCACCGGCAGCATCGGATACTTCTGTGAGCCAATTAATGCCCCCAGGAGTGAATACTGGCTTGGGCCACCACTCCCAATAAAGCTTTGGTTTCCAACGGGCCAATGACCCTTTTTGCCTGATGTTCTCCAGCCTGTTCCTAAACTGGGCAGCGGCTTCTTGCCCTCGCTCAGGCATGTTCAATGCCTCAGCTGTAGTAATTAAATCATTTTCTATATCCTGAAGGGATTGCGGATTCAAAATAATGTGGGGAATCTTTCTCGCTTTCAGGCCTTCTACATTCTTTTCCATTCCCGGGACGCTTAGCGAAGCAAGGACGAGGTCTGGCTTCAATTCTTCCACAAGATCCAGGTCAATGGAAAGATCAGGGCCGAGCTGGGGCAATGATTTTACCGCCTCCGGCCAATCAGAAAAATCATCCACTCCGACAAGAAGATCCGTCAATCCGAGAAACTCCATGATTTCGGTGTTGCTGGGGCATATAGAAATGACTCTCATATCATTCACCTACCTTAATAAGAGATAATGCAGCAGCAATGTCAGCAAAATGCCAGTCAATCCACCGAAAAAAACTTCTATGGGCTTGTGTCCAAGCAGTTCTTTCAACTCTTTTTGTTTCTCCTTTTCAGGCTTATCCTGCCAGCCCTTTGCCTCCTGGGCGAAGCGGCCAAAATCAGCCACCAGCTGATTCAGCACTATGGCCTGCTCCCCGGCCTGCCTGCGGACCCCCGAAGCGTCAAACATCGTGATGATTGCGAAAACGGCTGAAACAGCAAAGACAGCAGAATCCATTCCTGTTTCAAGAGCCACTCCTGTAGCCAAAGCGGTCACGGCAGCGGAGTGGGAGCTTGGCATTCCGCCAGTACTCGTCAACAGCGACCAGTCAATCCTCCTCGTTGCAATATATTGGATTGGCACCTTCACAAACTGCGCGAAAAAGATTCCTGCGAGTGATGCCCATAAAGGAAAATTCGAAAATAATTCCATGGCTATTCCCCCTCTATTTATAGAAAAGTACCTTTTTCAGTAATACCCAAGTTCAATGATAACATTACAGCTAGTCGGCGATGTTTGATAAAATAGTTTTAATACTTCGGGATGGAGGTGAGGGATTTGACGGACTACCCTGAAGAGTACTATGAGTTCTTTATTAAATTCAACGAAGGTGACTATTATACCTGCCATGACTTACTCGAAGATATGTGGATGACCGATAAAGGCAATCTTTTTTTAAAAGGGCTGCTGCAAATGAGCGTTGCAATCTACCATTATAGCTACGGAAATGTAAAGGGGGCGCGGCTCATGATGCAGGCAGCGCATGATTACCTTCAGACCTATCGTCCGCGATATTGGGGACTTGATATGGAAAAAATATATCCCTTCATCGAAGAGTGCCTTAAAACTTTCCCTGCTGTTGACCGCGTTCCATATGAGGAAGTCAGGAAACTGCCCGAGCTGCCGGTTTTATACTTGTATCTAGAAGATTAGCAGGTTGGTTAAAAATAAAGTGAGGGAGTCGAAATATTTTGATGGTTTCGATATAATGAAACTATAAATTATGAGGGGTGAAAAGATGTTTACAGTGAACGATCAATTTAATCTTACAAACAGTCACGATTGTCTGGTAATTGGCCTGTTCAATAAGCCGTCAGGTCTTGAGGGTGTGGCTGGCGAAGCAGATAAGCTTTTTGATGGACAATTGACTGAACTAATCAAAAGCGGGGATATTTCAACCAAGAAAAAAACGATTTCAAAAATACATACTTTCGGTAAAATTGGTGCAAAAAAAATATATTTTGTCGGCCTCGGGCATGAGAAGGAATATAAATTCGAGACATTGAGAGACGCACTTGGCCGCCTATTCAAGACTGCAAAGAAGGAGAAATGGACAGAAGCAGCAGTGCTGTTGGATACATTTACAAGCGCTACCGTCGAGTTAAATGATGCAGCGCATGCGCTTGGAGAAGCTTTCCCGCTGGCAACATATGAATTCGAAGGCTACAAACAGAAGACCAATGAGCCGGAAAAGCGAATTGAAAGCCTGACTATTTACAGTGCAGATGGAGAGGGCGAGGTGGAAGCAGCTTTCGAAGTTGGCTTTGTTTTTGGCAAGGGAACGAATTCAGCACGCACGCTTGTCAATACACCTGGCAATCTTTTGACTGCCACAGACATGGCAGAATATGCAATGAAGCTGGCAGAAAAATATGAGTTCGAAGCAGAAGTTTTAGAAAAAGAAGAAATGGAAAAGCTCGGCATGGGAGCGTTGCTTGCAGTAAACCAGGGTTCTGCGGAGCCGCCTAAAATGATTGTCCTCAAATATCAGGGCAAGGAAGAATGGAAGGATGTCATCGGCCTTGTAGGAAAGGGCATTACGTTTGACACAGGTGGTTATTCCATCAAGACGAAGGCTGGCATCGTCGGCATGAAATCGGATATGGGCGGTGCAGCGGCTGTGCTTGGTGCGATGGAAATCATCGGGGAACTAAAGCCGGAACAAAACGTGGTAGCGGTAATCCCGTCTACAGACAACATGATCAGCGGCACAGCATTCAAGCCGGATGATGTCATCACGTCAATGAGCGGAAAAACGATCGAAGTGCTTAATACTGATGCAGAAGGCCGTCTTGTGCTTGCCGATGCAATGACATACGCAAAGCATCATGGAGCCGATTACCTGATTGATATTGCAACATTAACAGGTGGAGTCATTACTGCACTCGGCCTGCATACGTCAGGTGCATTGACAAATAACGAGGAATTGTTTGAACAAGTTCTCGAGGCTTCCTATGAATCCGGAGAGCCAATCTGGCGCCTGCCATTATTCGAGCGCGACATTGAGCGTGTAAGAGGCAGCAAGATTGCTGACCTGAACAACTCTCCAGGTGCAGAAGGCCATGCAATCATGGGCGGAGCCTTTGTCGGTGAGTTTGCGGAAGGCACACCATGGGTGCACCTCGACATCGCCGGAACAGCAACCACAAGCAAAGAGCACGACCTGGGCCCAGCAGGAGCAACCGGAGTTATGGCACGAACACTCGCATTGCTCGTTGAAAGATTTGAGACTGCGGCTGATAAGGAATAAATAGATAAATTGATGATCCCAAAGCCTGAGAGGCTTTGGGATTTTTTATTGAGATGAGGAGATATTTTTGGTTGAGTGATTAGAAGAAGATATGAGTTCAGACAAAACAAAGCCAGGAGAGAGGTGTAATTGTAGGTGTGAGTTCAGCTAAAACTGCGCCAGCAGAGTGGTGAATTGTCCGAAGCAGGAGTGGGTTCCCCTCCTGAATTTTCCTTAGCACCCTAAAATCCTCTTAAAATTGTTTAAACAAACCCGTTGACATAAAAAGTGATTCTATGATAATTTAATACTTGTCTTTTTAATTCTTTACCAATTTACCAAACTAAAGTAAATATTCAAGATTATCATCGAGAGGGGCACACATAATGAATGCAGTTCTTATTGCCGTGCTGGCGATGCTGATCCTTAGTCTGCTTCGTGTCAATGTTGTATTGGCATTGGTTGCGGGGGCTTTGATCGGCGGGCTGACTGGCGGCTTGAGTATAGAGAAGACGATAGAAGTTTTTACAGGAGGACTTGGAGGCAGCGCCGAGGTTGCGCTTAGCTACGCGCTGCTTGGCGGATTCGCAGTGGCTATTTCCAAGACTGGATTGCCTAACCTGATCGTTGACTGGATGATCAACATGATTGGGAAAAAGGGCGAGTCCAAAGCAAAGACCTATTCAAAAGCAATTATTGTCATCCTGATTTTAATGATGTCAATTTTCTCACAGAACTTGATACCAATCCACATCGCTTTCATCCCGATTTTGATTCCGCCATTGTTGATTATTTTCAATGAGCTGAAAATCGATAGACGTTTGATTGCATCGGTGCTGACATTCGGTCTGACGGCGCCCTATATTTTGCTGCCGGTAGGCTTCGGGGCAATTTTCCACGAAATCCTGGCAACGAACATGGCTGAAGGCGGGATGAAGATCAATATGGGTGATATTCCGACAGCGATGCTTATTCCTACTGCAGGCATGGTTATTGGATTGCTGATCGCTATTTTTGTTTATCGCAAACCAAAAAGCTATCAAAATCATCAAGTAGTCGAAGTTGAGAAGAATGAGTATTCAAAAGCAGGAATCATTTTCTCATTGGTTGCAATTATTGCTGCTCTTGCAGCACAGCTGTATTTTGAATCGATGATCATTGGCGCGGTTGCCGGGATCCTTGTTGTATATGCGAGCGGTGCAATAAAGTGGCGCGAAGCTGACGATCTTTTAACAGAGGGCATGAAAATGATGGCGTTCATCGGATTCGTCATGCTGGCTGCATTCGGATTCGCAGATGTGTTGAAAGAAACGGGAGATGTGGACTCACTTGTCACTCAGTCTGCTAATGCCATTGGCAATAATAAAGCCATGGGCGCCCTGTTGATGCTGGTTGTCGGATTGCTGGTCACAATGGGAATCGGGTCTTCGTTCTCGACAATACCAATCATTGCTACAATTTTCGTACCGCTAAGTATCCAATTGGGTTTCAGCCCGATGGCTACGATTGCTATTGTTGGAACAGCAGCTGCACTTGGTGATGCCGGATCACCTGCATCAGACAGTACACTTGGACCAACTGCTGGTTTGAATGCAGATGGCCAGCACAACCACATCTGGGATACAGTCGTCCCGACGTTCATACACTACAATATTCCTTTGATCATTTTCGGCTGGATCGCCGCAATGATTTTATAATCTCAAATAGAGCCGTTCTCCTTTTACAGGCAGGACGGCTTTGTTTATTTTAAAGGGCTCTTTTCTCAAATTTAGTTGCTATTGATAACGAAATCTGATTGAATGACCAATGTTGCTACACTAAAAATTAAAGCTTATTATGAGAAAAGAGCTTGCACACTTAATACCGAACTACATAACTGCATTTTATCACGATAAAATCGGCTTTAGGATTTTAACAACAATCTAACGAAAACAGCCTTTTAAAAAGAAAATTCAGTAGGATAATAAAAAGAGGTGATGAAATGTACTTCGGAAAACCGCGGAAAAAGGGTCCCACGGACAGAGTCCCGCCAAATCAAAATGTGACGACGTCTTTTCCTGTTTTGCATTATGGAAATGTCCCATATTATAAAAATCTTGATGAATGGACACTGAAGATTTATGGACTTGTAGAAAAAGAGGTCACCTTATTATATAAAGAACTGATGTCCTTGCCTCAAACGACCTCTGGCAATGACATCCACTGTGTGACTGGCTGGTCCAAGCTGGATAATGTTTGGGAGGGAGTTCCCACTCAACAGCTGGCCAAAATGGCCCAACCAATGGAATGTGCCAAATATGTCATCCTCCATGCTGAAGAAAATTGGACGACCAACCTTCCTGTTGCGGATTTTCTAAAAGAAACGAGCCTGCTTGCCCATACCCATAATGGTGAACAGTTATCTCCAGAGCATGGGTACCCATTGCGGGCGGTCATTCCTCACTTATACTTCTGGAAAAGCGCAAAATGGATCCGGGGAATTGAATTTACTTCTGAAAACCAGCCGGGATTTTGGGAGGAAAATGGCTATCATATGTATGGAGACCCCTGGAAGGAACAGCGTATGACCTGGGACTAGGCATTTTTTTCAGTATAATGGACAAACGCCTATTCAACTGTCCCTCTGTATGCATATGAAGTAATATAGGCATACAAAATGAGGGAGGTAGCTTGATGAATAGGAGAAGACCATTTTATGGCGGCCGGCGTCCATTCGGTTTTGGTTTTGGGGGTCCTTTTATTGGAGGAGTACTCGGTGGCCTTTTAGGCAGTGCGTTATACCCGGGCGCATATGGCTATGGTTACGGCGGATACCCGCCCTACGGCTATGGTTATGGATATGGATACCCATTTTATTAAAAGGCTGTTTTCGTAAAGATTGTTGTTAAAATCCTAAAGCCGATTTTAACGTGATAAAAGCTATTTTGCAGGTCGGTACTAAGTTGGCAAGCTCTTTTCTCTTATTAAGCGTTAAATTGTGAAGAAACTTAAGTAATTCCATCCTATTTTGTATTCAATAGCAACAAAGTTTGAGAAAAGAGCCTATTAAAAATAATTATAGCCGCTGTTCTAACAGCGGCTTTTTTCAATTCAGTGCCACCTTAGCTGAGTGATAATATGGCAGCATTCTTTTTCCCCTGCATAATCCGTGAAATTCATGGTAATTCCATCGGGGTTATAATCGATTTTAGGCATTTTCTTGATTCCTGTTGCTCTGATCATCCGTTCCACTTCTTTTCTATTTGATTGTTGTGCAGCAGACATCAAATCCCTGGAAAAAGAGGACGAAGATGTGATCTGGGACATTACGATATTTGCATCTTTCATCAGGGCAATTGATTTTTGAGCGGATGTTTTGAACAGGGTTGCATTCACTTCAGGAAATGGACGAGCATCGGAATGTTTATTTTTATAAAAAAATAAACAATGCATAGGTACCTCCCCTCCAGACGGGTAATTTCATAATATGATTCAATGTATGAAAGCCGCCTCCTAAGTATGTAGGAGGGAAAAGCTCAAAAATACTTATATGCTGGAAAAAAAGGGTATACAAACGTAAAAGGAGAATTGTTATACATAATAACTTCTGAGTTGAAATAGAATCGGACCAAGGTATGCATGAAAGGGGGAGACCTCATGGATTTGGATCTGGTCGTCAATATTATTGACGAAAACGGCTATTTAGGTTTGTTTTTATGGTTGTGGTTTGGGGTGTTTATCCTTCCAGTACCAAACGAGGTCATCTTGATGACTGTCGGCCTGGCTTCGTCCCAGGGAGCTTTAACCCCCATGCTTGCCTTTTGTGTTACATATTTGGGTATATCTGCGGCTTTCACTTCCAGCTATATTTTTGGGAGGGTGATAGGAAGAAGATTATTACGGTTAATGCGAAGAAAAAAGCGGTTCGTGAATTCAATTGAATCAGCCATGGGGTTAATGGAGAAATACCATGCATTTTCCCTATCCCTTAGTTGTTTTGTTCCCGGAGCCCGTTATTTGGTGCCATTGCTTTATGGGATCAGCCGGCTTTCATTCAGAACGTTTGCCATCTTTGCATATAGCGGTGCTTTTGTATGGGTATTGATTATTTTTGTGTCAGGCTACCTATTTGGCGATAAAATGGATCTGGTCATGAAGTATAGCGATGAGTTGTGGCTGGTGGTCCTTGCTGGGGTGATTGTCTTTGTCAGCATCATAGTACGGCGGAAAAAAACTATTAAGGAAACAGGCACTGGAATGGAGAAAGCCATTTATCAGGAAAGGCAGCAAAAATAGCTGCCTTCACCTGTAACTTGTCCTTTATTGGCTAAAATTCGTTCCTGTGTTCAACCAGATCGATAGCCCCAAGAACAATATGGGCCAATCCGAAACCGAATACTGTGTTGGAAACCATTTTATCTATTTTGCGATTTTGTTTCATCGCATACCCGGCTGCTGTAACAGCTGTGCCTAAAACGGTGGGAATCATGCCTTCGCGAATTCGGTTCAAATGAATCACCTCGTGTAATAGATACGTCCTTTACTGTGAAGGACAATATTAGCTTTTCCCACAATCACTGTGAATTGTTTGCCAAATATAAGGAGGTTCGGAATATGAATATGAATTTGAACAACACTCTGCTAGGATCCCTAGGAATTGAAGTCACAGAACTGCAAAAAGGAAAGGTGGTCGCCACGATGCCCGTTGATGACAGAACAAGGCAGCCGTTTGGCCTGCTGCATGGCGGAGCTTCGGTTGCACTTGCAGAAACTGTGGCCAGCGTAGGTGCCTTCGAGTTGGTCGACAAAGAAAATGAAGTCGTTGTTGGTCTGGAAATCAACGCCAACCACATCAGGGCAAAAAGAGAAGGAGTGGTCACAGCCGTTGGCACAGTCCTCCACCAGGGAAAAACGACCATGGTCTGGGATATAAAAATAACAGACGAAGACGACAACCTTGTTTCCGTTTCAAGATGTACCATTGCGGTGATTAAACGCAAGAAGTAAACCAGCCGATTTGGCTGGTTTTTGTTTGGACATATTGAATAATAGCGACCTTTAAATCGCAATTCACACAGGGAACCATGCCCGAAGTCTGACAGACCCAAAACTTATTGCATTGCATCCATATCCTCTTCTATTTCAATAACCCTTCGCAATTTCTCGTTATGGAAGGAGGGGGGTGCCATTTTAAGCAGTTTATTTCGAATGGAGCAAAGAATCGGGAAATCGACTTGGGAGGCAAACCCATAAATTTTCATTTCATCTTTAATCATCTTGATCCGTTCTTGTCTGTGCAGAGTGTATTTTATAAAAGCCTCTGACACTGAATCTTCCTTACTCACCCATTTTGCAAGGTACACAGCATCTTCAACTGCCTGTGAAGCTCCCTGGCCTATATTGGGCATTGAGGCGTGAGCTGCATCACCGAGTAATAGAATATTCCCGGATTGCAGAGGGGTTAGTGGTTTCAGTTCATACAAATCGTCGTAAATAATCTGGTCGTTTGGGGTGTTTTCTAATATTTCCTGGATTGGATCATGATAGTAGAAAAAGTTGAACAATAAGTCGATTGGAGCCCATTCGTGCAGGCTGCCTTCTGTCGATTTTATTAATGCGTACCAAAAGATTTGCTGGTCTGGTAAAGGAGCGATGCCGAATCTTCCTCTAGCTCCCCAGGTTTCGGTATAGGCAGAGACTTTGAAAGGGGAATCTTCGATAATTCCTCGCCAGCAAGAAAACCCTGTAAAGCTGAGTGTGCTGTTTGGAAACAGTTTAGAGCGAACGGAGGAGGCTGCACCATCGCAGGCGATCAGATAGTCTGATTCTGCGCTGGTGCCATCTTTAAAAAATAATGTTATGGCTCCATTATCTGTAAAGTCGGTCATATGCTTTTCTAAATGAAGAGAACCTGGAAGGAGCGCATCCAATAGTAACCTTTGAAGGGATGAACGTTGGATGAACAGGTAATTTGGTATATGGGCGGGAGGCTGGTAATGAAAATTGGCAATGGTGTTCCCCAAATCGGATTTCAGCAGACAACCATCTGATTCAAGGCCGTTATTCCGTAATTCGGGTCCCAAACCCATGATGTAAAAAGCGCGCATTGCATTACCGCTTAAAATGATTCCTGTATCCGGTTCACTGACCCGCTTTTCTTTTTCATAAACCTCTGCATGGATCCCATTTTTCTGCAGGGCAATGGCTGTGCATAATCCGCTGATACCGCCGCCTACTATTGCGATTCTGACATCATCCATTATTCTCCCTCCATTCCGCCAGGGCTGAATCTTATGTTATTTCACCTTAACTATACTGCACCGTCACAGTGGTTGGTATGGATAAAATTTGAATTTTCCATGTACAAAAAAAAGGCCATCAGGTGGATGTGCCTGATGGCCTTTCAAATGGTTATTTAAATTGATTTTCAGCCATCTTTTTCCGTGCTTCTGCAAGGTCATCCTGCACAGTACGGTCCGACAGCTTTACACCGCTGTTATATGCTGCTCTTGATATCAGATGCCCGGCAACAGGGGATGTAAGGAAAATGAAGCCTATTCCCAGCAATAATCGGGAATTAAAGTGATCTTCAATAAGCCAAAAATAAAGGAAGGTTCCAAGCAATACAAGCATTACACCCAATGTGGCACTTTTAGATGCCGCGTGGTTCCTTGTATAAACATCAGGCAGCCTGATTAGCCCGAAAGCTGTCACAAGGCTGAGGAATGCGCCGAACAGGATAAACAAGCCTGCAAAAAACTTAACGATCTCCATTTCTGTCATATTCCATGATTACTCCCTTCTCAAGAAACTTTGAAAAGGCGACTGTCCCGATGAATGCCAGTATTCCGATCAGCAGGATGATATCGAGAAAGGCGCTAGTATCGAGAAGGATCGACACTAAAGCAACTACAGAAACCAGACTGATGCCGATCGCGTCCAGGGCAACTACCCGGTCAGCCACCGTCGGCCCCTTGATCACACGGTAAATCAGGCCAATCATCGCAAGTGATATGAAGGTAACTGAAATCCACATAACGGTTTCGAACATTATCGGCTCACCTCCATAATCGCTTTTTCGAACGTATTTTTAATGCTCTCGATGGCTTCATCCGCATCGTTGATATCCATTGCATGTATATATAAAATCTTATTATCTGCAGAAATATCAACAACCAGTGTTCCAGGAGTTAAAGTGATCAGATTCGCCAGCACCGTAATCTCCCAATCTGCTTTCAATTCCGTTGGAAATGCGAAGATCCCTGGTTTGATATTAAGCTTTGGCCTTAGGACGGCCTTTAGGACGTCAATATTTGAAAGAATTAATTCCCTCGTAAAAATGTAGATCAGATTTACAACTGCCACTACCCTCAACAGATAAAACCGGGAAGTGAAAAACCGGCGGAAAATATAAATGATGAGCAGGCCGAAGAAATACCCGACGAAAAACGAGGCCGGGGAGTAGGATGTCTTAAGGAACATCCAGACAAAGGCCAAAATGAAATTCAGCAAGATTTGGAAAGCCATAGCTCATCACTCCTTTAAAACAGCATTGATGTAGATTTCCGGATTGGCCAGTGTTTCTGCAGCTGCAGAAATAACCGGATAGATAGCTTCCGTACCAAAACCGTATAAGACAGCGAACACTGTCAGGACAGCTGGTGCGATCAGAAGCCATTTGACTGGTACCTCATCCTCATCCTTATAAGCTCTTGGAGTTCCCCAGAAGCCACTGATGAAAATCTTCATGATTGAAAACAGAACCAGCAAACTGGACATCAGGACAACAAATGCACCAATATAGCTTTCGTTCTCAAATCCTGCACGGACAATCATAATCTTTCCCGCGAATCCGCTCAGCGGTGGTATGCCGGCAAGAGCAAGGGCCGCGATAAAAAAAGTCCATCCCAGTGCAGGATACCTGTTGATCAATCCGCTTATTTTATTTAGATCACTCGTACCCGTGATTGCAATGATGATTCCTATCAAAAGGAACAGAGTCGCTTTGATATTCATGTCATGGATCAGGTAAAATACCGAGCCAGTTAGAGATTCAGGTGTCAGGACAGATACACCGAACAAGATGACTCCGACAGCCACGATAATATTATAGATAACGATTTTTTTTACGTCTGTATAAGCAATTGCACCGATAACCCCCGCGATAATCGTCAAGACAGCCAGGATCTGGAGCAATTGATGCGTATAGCCGGCATCGTGGTAAAAGAACAGTGTGTAAGTCCTGGTAATAGAGTATACCCCTACCTTAGTGAGCAGTGCCCCAAACAAAGCCATGACAGGGGCAGGCGGGGCGTAATACGATCCAGGAAGCCAGAAATAAAGCGGGAAAATCGCTCCCTTCAGACCGAAGACGATCAGGAATAAAACAGCAAGCACCGTAATGATTCCTGCGCTTCCAACCTCGCTAAGTCTTACTGAGATATGCGCCATATTCAATGTCCCTACGACTGAATACAAATAAGCGACTGCAATGACGAACAGTGCTGATGAAATGACGTTCACAAGTATGTACTTAATCGATTCGCGAAGCTGGATTTTCGTGCCGCCCAGTACAAGCAGTACATATGAAGACATGAGCATGACTTCGAAAAATACAAACAAGTTGAAAATATCGCCTGTGGTAAAGGCTCCGTTCACTCCAACAATCAGGAAGTTAACGACAGGGTAATAGAAAAATCGTTCGCGAGATTCCCCTATGGATTTAAAAGAGTAGATCAAAGCAGCAAAGGCAATGATGCTGGTTGTCAGCACAAGCAGGGCGGAAAGCATGTCCGAAACGAGCGTGATTCCGTAAGGAGCTTCCCAGTTACTGAGATCCATTGTCTGGATGCCGTTTTGATAAACCTGGCTTGCCAGCATGAAGGATACAATTATCGTGATCAGTCCGCTTATCGCTGAAATCCAGCGCTGGGCCATGATATTTTTCGTAAAAAAGATAAGTACAACCCCTGTAATCAGAGGAATCAAGATAGGTAAGATAATTAGATTATTCATGTCCTTCCTTTCCTCTCAAGCGATCCATATTATCGGTTCCAAGCTCCTGATAGGCCCTGTAGGCCAGTACAAGGAAAAAGGAAGTTACACCAAAGCTGATAACGATCGCAGTCAGGATCAGTGCCTGTGGCAGCGGATCGACATAGTTTGGGGCATGTTCTCCCAGGAGCGGAGCTGCACCTCTCTTCAGGCCTCCCATGGTTAAAATCAGGAGATGGGCACCATGGCTCAGCAGTCCTGTCCCGATAATGATTCTGAGCAAGCTTTTTGAAAGCATAAGGTAAGTAGCTGTCATAAATAAAATTCCAATTAGAAAAGCCATTAAGATTTCCATTATTCGCTCTCTCCAATCGTTTGAATAATGGTCATTGTTACTCCAATGACGACAAGGAAGACTCCTGTATCAAATAATACCGCAGTATGCAATGAGGTTTTGCCCAAAAGCGGCAAGTCCACATAGGTATATGCATGTGTCAGGAATGGCATATCGAAAAACAATGCTCCAGCACCTGTTCCAATCGCAAAAAGAAGGCCGACAGCCACCATTTTGATATAATCAATCGGCAAAATCGACTTGACCGTCTTGATATCGAAGGCAAGCAAAAGCAGGACGATTGCTCCGGATGTCATCAGCCCGCCCACGAAGCCGCCTCCAGGATAATAGTGGCCCGCAAAAAACAGGTGGATGGAAAAAAGGATGATGACAAACAGGGTGAACTTTGTAACGGTCTGGAGGATTATATCATTTGTTTTCATCCAATTTTTTCCCCCTCGTCAGCCGAAGCTTGATCATCGCGAAAATGCCAAGGGCTGCGATGCCAAGGACGGTAATTTCAAACATCGTATCAAAGCCCCGGAAATCAACAAGGATAACGTTGACCATATTTTCGCCGCCGGCTTTTTTATAAGTGTTTTCCACATAGTACTCAGCAATGGAGCTGAACATCTTGTTGCTATGCGCGGATAATGCAATCATCGTTACGATTGCTCCTACACCGATCGATATCAGCGCGTTAGTAACCTTGAAACCGATTCGTTCCTCCGTTCTTATCTTCGGCAGGTGGTAAAATGCCAGAAGGAACAGCGCTACAGAAACCGTTTCTATCACAAGCTGTGTAAGTGCAAGGTCAGGTGCCCGGAAGATGACGAAGAATAGTGCGACTGTATAGCCGACAGCACCTAGCAGGATAATAGAAGTCAATCTTGATTTGGCAAACAAAATCATAATCGATGAAAGAGCAATGATCGAAACCAGAATGATTTCCATGATATGTACAGGTGCTATATTGCTTAAATCTAATTTAAAAGCATTTTTATAGAAAAGCGTAAATGCCAGGATCAGAGTAAAGAATGAAAAAATATAAACCAGATATGACCTGATGAACCCTGTCATGTAGGACCTGGTTATTTTCTTGGACACCTGCTGGACGCCTTCAAGCCCTCGGTCATAAAAATGATTCAATGCCAGTCGGTCAGGGAATACACGATAAACGCCTGTCCACTTTGGCATGAACTTAAATAGCAGGATTCCGATTAAAACAACACCGATAGTCATGAATAGCTCAGCAGTCGGTCCGTGCCAGTGCGAAATATGTACATCAAAGCCTTCACCATTTTCCAGCAATGATGGAAGGATGGCCCCCATTGCAGGTGATATGATGTTATGCGACAAAACATTCGGGAAAATACCGAAAATGATCACGAGTGATGCAAGGATAACTGGAGATATGAGCATGCCGATAGGCGCTTCATGCGGTTTCTTCTCCAATTTCTCAGGCTGGTATTTACCCAGGAAGGTTTTGAATACATACATCATGCTGTAAAGGAATGTGAAGACACTTGCTGTCCAGGCAATGACAGGGAACAGGATTCCCCAAGTTTCCATATTGAAAATGTCCATTTCCGCTAAGCGCAGCATGCCTGTGAAAAACATTTCTTTACTCAGGAATCCATTGAACGGTGGAATGCCGGCCATTGAGAATGTTCCGATAATGGCAAGCGTGAACGTGATCGGCATGAAGTTCATCAAACCGCCAAGCTTTCGGATATCTCTTGTACCTGTTTCATGGTCTATGATACCGGTCACCATGAACAAGCTCCCTTTAAAAGTAGCATGGTTGATCAGATGGAAGACCGCAGCAGTGACCGCCACGATATAATAGCCATCCTTAATCGTGCCATAATGCAGCGCGGCGGCCCCTGCCCCAAGAAGGGACATGATCATTCCGAGCTGACTGACCGTTGAAAAAGCAAGAATTGCCTTTAGGTCCGTTTGTTTTACAGCCGAAAAGGATCCCCAGAATAACGTAAGCACCCCTACTCCAGCAACCAGCCATACCCAGGTACCTGAATGTGCGAAAACAGGCGTCATTCGGGCAACGAGATAAATTCCAGCCTTGACCATCGTCGCAGAGTGCAGATATGCACTGACAGGGGTTGGTGCTTCCATGGCGTCAGGCAGCCAGATGTGGAAAGGGAACTGAGCTGATTTCGTAAAAGCGCCTAGCAAGAAGAGAATCAGCGTCGCGGTGAATAAGGGATGATTAACGACCTGATTGGACATCTCGATAGTTTCGGAAATGCTGAAGGTCCCGGTGATGATATAGAGCATCAGAATGCCCCCCAGCATCGACAATCCTCCGAAAACAGTAATAAGCATTGATTTTTGCGCCCCGTAACGGGAGCGTTCACGATGATTCCAGTACCCGATCAACAGGAAAGATGAAAAGCTTGTCAATTCCCAGAAGGAATACAGCACAATGAGGTTGTCGGATAAAACGACTCCCAGCATCGCGCCCATGAACAGAAGCAAATAGACGTAGAATGTATTCAGCTTCTCTTTCTCCGGTGACAGATAATAAATAGAATACAGCACAACCAGAGCGCCGATTCCAGTGATCAGGAGGGCGAATAATAGCCCAAGTCCGTCAACTTTTAACGCGAAATCAATTCCAAGCGAAGAAATCCAGGGCACAGTTTCCATAACAGTGCCGCCATGTCTGGTTGTGCTGATGAACTGCAGGAAATACACAAACAGAACAGCTGGCAGCGGCAACAGGAACCACCCTGTATGGATACTCTTGAAATACTTATGTAAGAATGGAATTAAGATCGCGAGTAAAAGCGGTGATAAAACTGCAAGGTGTAGTAAAGACAAATGATAATACCTCCTTTTTAATTCCATTTCCATGGCTTTAACATTATATTTTTTGCCATTTTAACCAACTTCATGCCCGCAATGCATATATGTAAAAAGTATAGCGTAAAAAAGAAGGGGATGCATGTCATCGGCCTTGATAAATCAGAGTTTTCTTAATAAAGCTCAAGTTCCCAAGCGACCAGACACGCTCCAGACCGAGCGCCAAAACACGAACAACTTAACCGTTCCGTCCTCACACACAACCGGAAGTTAAGCCCTGCCTGCCGCAAAACATCGTTTTAGGCGTAGCTAGGCTTAACGGGTTTGTTGAGCTTTTCGTTAAATGCGGTATAAAAACACGATTCTCTTTGCATACTAACAGAGAATAGGGGGGATAAGCCATGACCCGAAAGCTGATTGTATGCGTTGGGATATTCCTGAGTTTATTTACGGGGTTTATGTTACTTGATCAGAAGGATGACAATGAGTTGTCTAACGAAAGAACTGGAGTACTGAATGTTCAGCAATCTGATATGGACGAGGTTGAAACAGCTGAGAATTTTCCATTCGGCTCAAGAGAATACGTCCGGATTGTGCCACGATAGCACCAGTCTTTACATACGGGAGAAAAGAGAAAAGGTTTCAAAAAAGTGAAAGTTCCTTTATAGGAGCTTTTTTAGTTACGGCACCTGGTCCGACCCAACCTTTGCAAACGCCTACCCAAATCAGCGCTCCCAACATTAAAAAAGCCTTCTTAAGTCAGCCCTCCTACTTTAGTCGAAATCGAGGAGCTGGCACTTTTTCTGTTGCCAGCTTTCACCATTTCTCTCATAATACTTATTGAAGGATTACGAAGGAATGAGTGAAACAACATGAGGAACGCCTACTTTACAAGTTACTTTCCATTGATGTCCATATTGATGTTCAGTTTGGCCCTCTCTGTCCGCACGGAAATGGAGCTGCTCTTAGTACTGAAGAGCGCCGGGATTTATGATGGAATGCTTGAATTCTTTTCTGACACCGGAATCAAACTTTCTCTGCTCGCCTTGCTGATGGTGGTGTTTTTCATGGTAATCGCAGCCATGAAACTCATTGCCGATACGATCAATGAGGTCAGCCTTTTATTGTTTTCCCGAGATCATGAAGGTGAAAGTTTAAAACTGATCCGCAAAGGAGCTGTAATTTATTTTGCAGGCGGGATAGCCTCGCTGGTCAGCTTCTTCAGTTTCATCGGTATTGTGGCCATTTTCTTACTGGCAACAATGGTCTATTTCATTTATTTTGTCTATAAAATCAGCCCAAAGCTTACAATGTCAGGAATGATTGGTACTGTCTTCTTTCAAGTTATTTTTTGGAGCACCCTCGTGCTCGGTATAGTTTATCTCGCAGTTAAAGTATACAACAGCCTGCTCGCAAGCTTGCCCATTTAGTACTGTTTTAGTGGAATTCCTGTCAAAGCTGCCCCAACATGTAGTTAACCTTGGGCAGCTTTTCTGTATACATGTGAAAACTGTCCGATTATGAAGCTGCTTTGGACAGCTTTACCTATAATCTTGCCCAAGATGTCCGATTATGAAGCTGCTTCTGCCAGCTTTTCATGTAATTTCGTCAAAATTGTCCAAACATAGAGCTACTTTGGACAGCTTTTCCTGAAATCCTGCCTAAGCTGTCCAAACACGGATCTACTCCTGCCAGCTTTTCTTGTAATACCGTCGAAGCTGTCCAAACATGGATCTGCTTCTGCCAGCTTTTCATGTAATACCGTCAAAGCTGTCCAAACATAGAGCTACTTTGAACAGCTTTTACTATAATCCTGCCCAAGCTGTCCAAACAGGAATCTGCTTCTGCCAGCTTTTCATGTAATACCGTCAAAGCTGTCCAAACATAGAGCTACTTTGGACAGCTTTTCCTGAAATCCTGCCCAAGCTGTCCAAACATGAAGCTGCTTTTGACAGCTTTTCCAGTAATCCTGATTAAGCAGTCCAAACTTGAGCCGACTTCTGCCAGATTTTTCTCTATTCCCTCCAAAGCTGTCCAAACAGCAAGAAATCAATGGAAAAACCGGGCCATAACCCGGTTTATTTTTTCATGATATCCCGCCAGATCAATAGATGGGGGGACTGGTGGTTGATGTCTTCCATGCTTTGCGGATTGTCTTTGCCTACCCAAACGCCTGCGGTGAGTGGCCCGTTGAATCCGACAATCCAGAAGTCCTTGAAGTCATTTGTTGTCCCTGTCTTTCCGCCAGCTTCTGGCCCAGCGCTTGCTGCTTTTCTTGCTGTTCCCGAGGAAACAGTCTTTTGCATGAGCGACCTTACTTTTTCAATGGTACCTGGATTCCACACCTTAACTGGCGTTTCTTCCCATTCATAAAGAACCTCGCCAGCATTATTGGTTACTTTTACAATCGCATGTGGTTTCAAATAAAGCCCTTTATTGCTGAAGACTGTATAAGCTGAAGTCAACTCTAGCGGGCTTACTCCAGTTGTGAAACCGCCGACGGCTGCGGCGGGAATATGATCCTGGAGCGTTACTTTTTTGAATTGGAATGGCTCCAGGTCACGGAAGGCTTTGTCAACGCCTACTTGCTGCAAAATTCTTACGGCAGGTGTGTTGTATGAATGGGTGAACGCTTTTTCAAGCGTGACCAAACCATAGGTTGAGCCTCCATAGTTTTTTGGGCAATATCCATGCACACAAATTGGGCCGCCATTGATTTTAGTGCCGCTGTTTACATCGAATCTAGCGAAGTAAGGGGCATATACAAGCAGCGGCTTGATAGCCGAGCCAGGCTGGCGGAACGCCTGGTATGCTCGGTTAAAGTCACCAATCTGATAATCCTTGCCTCCAGCCATGGCGATAATCTTGCCGTTCTCATGATTAATTATAGTTGCGGCACCCTGGACCGCAGTATCATGCAGGTGGGAAGCGACCGCTGTTATTGCTCGTTTTTGTAAATCGACATCAAGGCTGGTGTGGATGGTCACGCCAGAACGTAGCAAGGCCTCGACCCTCATACTTATTTCCTCAGGATCATCAAGTTTTTCCTGTTTGGCAATCAACTCCTGCAGCTCGAACAATGCAAAAGAAGAGTAATCAGGATACAAGTTTTTACGTGAATCAACCTTGAGCAGGACAGGTTCACTTTTGAGTTTAGCGGCTTTTTCAGATGTTATGATCCCGTGTTCCTCAAGCTGTTCAATCAACAGTTCCTGCCTTTTTTTTGTCCTGTCAAAATGCTTGATCGGATTGTAATATGACGGGTTATTCGGAATGGCAGCCAGGAAAGCCTGTTCAGCCTCGGACAGATCCTTAGGTGCCTTTTTAAAATAAAAGCCAGCGGCCGCCTTGATTCCGTAGGCATTGTTATGAAAATAGATGGCATTCAAATATTGCTCCAGAATCTCTGCTTTTGAAAAAGTCCTCTCCAGCTGGTATGCATATAAGACTTCACTCAGCTTCCGATTATATGATTTATGATGATTTAAATATTGGTTCCTGGCCAGTTGCTGAGTAATCGTGCTCGCGCCCTGCTCAATGCCATCTGAATGGGCATTGATGGCAAGCGCACGTCCAATCGCCGGCAGATCAAAGCCCGGATGTCTTTCAAAATTCCGGTCCTCAGATACAATGAACACGTCTTTTATAAAATCGGGAATCTCGTGTCCTGCAGCATAGCTCCTGTTCATCGGCCTGTGAATTTCGGTGATGACCTCGCCGTTCTCTGCAAGGATGAAACTTGTCTGTGAAAGCTTTGTTTCTGTGAGGTCTATTTTTTCATCCAATGTTTTGTTGAAGCTGACTGCTTTGCCCGCTTCCGTATAGCTCAAAATGACCACCGCAATAAAAGCGGGAATCAATAGCAAGATCATAAGATAACCTGTGAAAATACGCACGGTAATTCCTTTCTTTCATAAAGAATGATGTTCACTTTAATATCGGAACAGAACTTCAGAAGCTTTACCTTCTTTTTCAGACAAAAAAATGACAAGGATAAATTGCAGAAAATTTAAAAATTTATAAAGAAACGTGCTATAATAGAAAAAATAATGCACCGAAAAGCATATACTGGTTACATACAACTACTGGCTTTTCAGAAAGTTGGGGAAGCATGAGCGAAAGAGAAAGGACAACATTATTTATTGATTTTGAATTTACGATGCCAGACCGCAATAGCAGAAGACGGGGCTTTTATCAGGAAATTATTGAAGCAGGAGCCGTCCTCGTGGAAAATAATAAGGTGGTTGAGGAATTTTCATCTTATGTAAAACCAATGCGGTTTCCCATTCTGACAGAACGATGCCGTTCTTTCCTGAGTATTTCTCAGGATCAGGTTAACTCGGGAATCACTTTCAAGGATTTGGTGGAGAAGCTTAAGTCACTGGGAGGGAACAAAAATTGCCAGGTTGTGACCTGGGGCAATATGGACATGAAGGTGCTTCAGCAAAATTGCCAGCAGGCCTCGGTCGGTTTTCCGTTACCGGGAAAGCAGATCGATCTTTCAATGGAGTATAAGCGTTTCTTTGGCGATCAGAATCAGACTGGACTTTGGAAAGCGGTACAGGAATATGGAAGGGAAGGGACAGGCAAACATCACCGGGCACTGGATGATGCATTGACGACCTACCATATTTATAAGCTTGTAGAAAAAGACAAACAATATCTTCAGAAGCCCGAACCCGCGACAATCGGGGACATGGTCGATTTTTCGAAGCTGCTCAATAAATTTGCATAGAAAAGCCAGATTGGAAAAAACAATCTGGCTTTTGGCGTTATAGAGAGTTTTTAAAATAATCCTTTTCCAGTGAGTCAAGGTTTCTTAAGGATTGCTGCGCCCACGCGGAATCATCACCCTCGAGTTCAGCGCGCAGCTTGTTTGTTGCTTCCCTTAAAGATTCGAGGTAATCAGGTATTTCCCCTTCGAACGGCTTGACCATTTTTTCAGGGATATTGGCCTGTTCACGGAAGGATAGGGCCTTCCTTTCATGAAAAAATCCAACCGCTGCATCCTTGGGGTTGTGTAGGTCGCCCTGCATAGGGTGTTTTGCGACAGCCAGGACACGGACAAGATAATGCTGCGGACGGCGTTCCGTGATTTCGCCTATGTATTTTCCGGTTTTATAAATGCCGGTTACCTTATCGCCAATATTCAATTCAGCCATGGGAGAAGCTCCTTTCTGGATCTTGTAATTTCTTATAGTATAGCAAAAAACAAAGATGCAAAACATTTTGTAATCGTTTAAAGTGTCTATAGGAGGGATACATACAATGACTAAAAAGATACTGGCAGTATTATTTGCGATGATGATGGTTCTTGCTGGCTGCGGCACAGCTGGTGAAAAGCAGGAAGCAGACAATCAGAAGGAAGAAACGACGAATGGTGGACAGGCAGCTGATGAAGATTTGGATTACCCTCAAGCGACTGCTGAAGTTCAGGATAATGAAAGACTTGTTGAAATGGTCACTTCTATGGGGAAAATCAAAATCAAGCTTTTCCCTGAACAGGCTCCAAAAGCTGTAGAAAATTTCATTAAGCATAGTGAAAAAGGCTATTATGAAGGCATCATTTTCCATCGTGTTATCGACGGGTTCATGATCCAGGGCGGCGATCCTGAAGGAACTGGCATGGGCGGCGAGAGCATTTACGGAAAACCGTTTGAGGATGAATTTTCAAGAGAACTTTTTAACATCCGCGGGGCATTATCAATGGCCAATTCTGGCCCGAATACAAATGGAAGCCAATTCTTTATCGTCCAGAACAAGGAGCTGGATGCTAGTTTCCCAGAGAAGTTGAAGCAGGCAGGTTACCCTGAAGAAGTCCTTAAGATGTATGAAAATGAAGAAGTCCTTAAGATGTATGAAAATGGCGGAACGCCTCACCTTGATCACAGGCACACCGTCTTCGGCCAGGTAATCGAAGGCATGGATGTCGTGGATAAGATTGCCGCTGTTCCAACTGCAGCGGGGGACAAGCCGGAAAAAGACGTTGTCATTGAAAAAATCAATGTACTGAAGTAGGCAATGGCCAGCGGTTGGACGAATCTGCAAACCTTGCTATAATGTGTGGAGAGCTGATGAAAGGAAGATGAGAATGAGTAAGTGGTTAGTCATCTCATTGTTTTTATATTTCCCGGAAGATAAAACAGAATATATCCCGGCTGCGATTACTTCACTCGTTTTCCTGATTGGGGCAATCCTGACGATGAGATTCATTATTAAGGTTTCCAAAAAGGAAGCGGAGAAAGCAAAGGAACACGAGCAAGTAATCATAAAGCAAATGAATGAGACAAAGGAGAACAGCTGATTCTTGGCTGTTCTTTTTTTTGCGGAATTACTGGAAGAAACGTCTGGAATTTCCAATTCGTATTTTCGCCATAAAACTTTCAATTTCGCTATTATTCGCTAAAAAATCCCTCGCTCCGCTATATTCCAGTAATGCAGACGTATTTTAAAGCTCAAAGTTCCAAGAATTTTATTAAAAAAGCCATTTGCAGGTTTAGTCACAACAAAATCGGGGTAAATACTATCTTTTAATTATTTTGCTAAAACGTTATAATACAATTTATATTCTAATTTCAAGAGTAGGGGTATAAATTGAAAAACATACAGATAGAGAAGATTGTCGAACGAATTCTTGTCCAATCTGGCAGCAGTGTGAAAGTTGAACTTGAAGGTTTTTTCCCTGGGGACCGATTTGCGGGCGGGAAATATAATTTTGGGAATCATACCATTACTTTATATATCGAAGAGATCAAGGCGCAATGCCAGCAGATTTTTTCATCAATGGATCAATTTGAAGATTATCTTGCCGTTGTTTTCGCCCACGAGATCGGCCATGCAGAAGACCGCGAACTAGCGGAGCTGATTCAGCGGATGGATGGCACCGGCAATGACATATTGAAGAAAGGGATTGCCCTCCAGATTGAGATGAATGCCTGGGATTATGCGAGAAAATTGATTCCGCAAAAGCATCATCCATTTATGGACACAATCATCCACTATTCATTACTGCCATATTATGAAGCCCTTGAAGTGAGTGCATAAAAATGGAGCCATTCCGATTCCGGAGGCTCCATTTGTTATTTTCGGGGATTTGGATTGCATGAACGAAAAGGATTGAGTCAGCTCTTATAAATAGTACTTAACTAAACGCCTTCTTCAGCCTCTCTAGTCCTTCATTCAGGGTTTCGCGCGGACAGGCAAGGTTCATCCGGACGAAACCTTCGCCGCCGGCACCATACTTCGTTCCTGGTTCCAGTCCCAGCTTGCCTTTTTCCAGCAGCTGATCCTTGATTTCCTCATCGCTTAAACCAAGTTCACGACAGTCGATCCAGAGCAGGTAGGTGGCATCAGCTTTCATCGGCTTGAGTGCTGGCAGATGTTCATTCATAAAGTCAGTTGCGATTTTCATATTCTCATCCAAATAGGCCAGCAGCTGGTCAAGCCATTCCTCGCCATAGCGGTAAGCAGCTTCCATTCCTGCAATCGCAAAGGCATTTAGTGTGAAAAATCCTTGCTGCTCCTGGATTTTCTTGAATTTTTCCTTCAGTTCCGCATTCGGGATCAATACGGCAGAAGCCTGCAATCCGGCAAGATTAAACGTTTTGCTTGGCGCAACGAATGTGGTCGTAATATCTCTGAAATCTTCCTTGATCGACGCGATCGGGATATGGACATTCGGCTTAAACACAAGGTCAGAATGGATTTCATCTGATACTATCAGGCAGTCATGCTTTACGCACAAATCGCCGATCCTTTCCAATTCATCCCTCGTCCATACCCTGCCTCCCGGATTATGCGGGTTGCAGAGAATAAACATCTTCACGCCATCCTTTAGTCTAGCTTCAAAATCAACAAAATCGATTTCGAATCGGTCATTCTCAACCTTTAAATTTGAAGTAACCAGTGTGCGGTCATTATTTTTGACCATGTTGAAAAATGGCGTGTACACAGGGGAATGAACAAGCACTTTATCTCCTTTTTCTGTAAATGCACGGATAGCCGTACTGATTGAAGGGACCACGCCTTCGCTAAAAAGAATGGATGATTGCTTAAATTCGCAATCATGGCGATTTTTCATCCAGTTCTGTATGGCTTCTGTCACAGACATCGGAACAAATGTATATCCGAATATCCCATGTTTGATTCTTTCCTTTATTGCATCGGTGACCGCCTTAGGGGGATGGAAATCCATATCCGCGACCCACATTGGCAGGACATCGTCTTTGCCAAACACTTTTCCGACAGCATCCCATTTCACTGAATGCGTATTATTCCGGTCAATTACTTTGTCAAAATCTATTCTTTCCATTATGTAAGCACCGCCTTATCCAGAAAAATTTTTCTCAACCTATGTTTATGATAAAATATTTTTAAAAAATAATCAGGTGATTGAATTGGAATCGAAAGAACTTAGCTATAAATTAATAAAAGTTTTAAATAAATGGGATCCATTCAAGGTTGGCGAAGGCCAGTTCGACCCAGAAATTGCTGATATCCTCCAGGCTGTCCATGATTATGATGAACCCGCAAAAATTGCCCGCAGGATTCAGTCAGTATTCGAATTTTCATTTGAACAATTATTGCCTTATGAACAATGTCTCAAAATCGCAAACACTCTAGTGTCGATCAAAAATGAGGATGCATGCTCATTATAAGAGGCATGAACGGAAACGGCAGCCATCAGCGGCTGCCGTTTGCTGTTGCTTCTTCAACTGTTTCCTCTGCAGCGATGAACCGATTGATAAGTTGATGCACATCTTCTGGCCGCTCCTCAGGGACAAGGTGGCCTGTCTCTTTCAGGATAATGAGTTCGGAATTCTTCAGGTCATTATTCAGCTTCCTGCCAATCCGGACCGGGACGACTTTATCATGCTCTCCCCAGATAAGCAGGCATGGAGCCTTGATTTTTCTCAGTTCTTCTGATGAAAGGTCGCCCTCCCGGTGTCTGATCATCATCGTCAGCGCTTTGAAAATATCGTCCTCCAGAAAGGGCGTGAGATAGCCATACAGCATTTCATCATTGATCATTGAATGATCATAGACGACGTTCTGCAGGTTCTGCTTCACTCCAGAGCGTGCCAGGTGGAACTTTACATACAGGTGGAAATAAGGAATGTAGCTGGACAGGACGAGCGGCAGGCTTGCCTTTTTTAGATATCCTGAACTGCATAACAGTATCCCTTTTTTTGCGTGTCCTGGATGGTGAAGCAGAATATTCATTGCGATTTGGCCGCCCATTGAGTGGCCAACGACTTTGAACTCATGGATGCCAAGGGATTTCATCAACTCAACTACTGTTGCGGCCAGGTTCTCATAGGAATATTTAAAACTCGATATCTTGCCGCTTTTTCCAAAAGGAGGAAGGTCGACAGATATGACGTTATAATCCTCTTTCAGCAGCGGAATCAAATGCCTGAAGCTGAAAGAGGAAGAAAGAAAACCGTGGAGCAGAACGAGGCTTTCCTTAGCGTCAGGGTTATGATAGTGCTCATAATAAAGATCGATTCCTCTTACAGTCTTATTCCTGGCGAATTCCATCGGCTTTCACTCCTGACATTATGAACGAATTGAGATAGGTATGTCTTTTATTTTCCCCGTGAATCGAAAGTTCACACAAAAAATTGCTCTTAAAACAAAAAAAGATGGACACCAAAACTGGTATCCATTAAAAAGGGGGGAATACTAGAAAGCCTTATGGGACTAGGATAGCCAGTTTCGCAGAATCATATACCTTGTTATCGAAACTTTTTGGCAAGAAAATTTAAAAAATAGAGCAGGCATTCATCTTAGCCTGCTCACGTTTCTTTTAATAAACTGGTTGGTTTCTGCTCGAGTTCCGGTGTTGCAGCGTAATAAATTTCCCCCATAAGCACAGATGCCGGGACATCAAGTGCTGTGGAAATCTTTAAAATCGTCTGAGAGTTAGGTGTTTGCTCGCCGCTTTCGTATCTTTGGATCGTTTGAGTACCTACCCTGATTTTTAAAGCGAGCTCCTCCTGGGAAACCCCGGCTCTTTCACGGCACAATTTGATATTCTGTCCAATTGCAGTCATCGCTCTTCACCTCCAAAAATAAAATATCTCTTACTATAAGTTTAACATTAAATTTTTGAAAATATCGACAATAATATGAACGTTTTCTTAACTTTAGATTATACCAATCGATTGCAAAAAAACAATTCCGATCCCAATTGGTACGATGTACCGAATGGAGAAATACCAGATATTGAATAATAATGTGTTTTTTCCGGTGCCTTGCTCCAGTTCTTGCCTGACCATTTTTCTTGGAAGCACATAGCCCACAAATATCGCAATGAAGAAGGCTCCGAGCGGCAGGGCAATATTGCTTGTCATGAAGTCGGCAAGGTCAAAGAATGTCTTCCCGAAAAATTTCACTTCTGCCAGGATACCAAAGGACAGGGCATTCGGAATACCAGCAGCAAATACTAGCAGCCCGCCAATCCAGGAATATTTCTTCCGCTTTCCTTTGTCACCCTTCGAAAGGACGGCGACGATGATTTCAAGGATCGAAAACGCGGAAGTAAGGGTGGCAAACAATAACAAAACCAGGAAAATCGTCAAGAACAATCCGCCAAACGCTAATTGGTCAAAGACGGCTGGCAGCACGACAAAAACCAGGCCAGGGCCTGCTTCCGGTTTAAAACCAAGCGCGAAAACTGCCGGGAATATTACCAGTCCGGCCAGCAGAGAGATGATAATGTTCAAGCCGACTACTGAAAATGCTGATTTAGCGAGACTTTCGCCCTTGGATAAATAAGAGGCGTAAGTCACCATGACGGAAAGACCGACGCTTAAGGCGAAGAAGGATTGTCCAAGGGCCATCAATATGGTTTGCCCTGTAACAGCAGACCAGTTAGGCTTGAGGAAAAATTCCACCCCAGCCATTGCCCCATCCAGGGTCAATGACCTGATTGCCAGGATGATAAACAGGATGAACAAGGCGGGCATCATGTATTTGCTCGCTTTTTCAATGCCCTGCTGCACGCCGCCCTGAACGACCCAGATTGTGAGGATGAGGAATAACAGCTGTACAGCGACAGCCTCAATTGGATTGGAAATGATGCTTTCAAATTTAGCTCCATATTCTTCCTGAGTCAACCCTGAAAGTGATCCCGTCAGGCTCCGACCTAAATAGGAAAGAATCCAGCCGCCAACAACACTGTAAAAAGAAAGAATCAGGAAGGAAGCGATAACTCCGCCATACCCAAGCAAAGGCCATGCGCTTTTTGGAGCCAGGTGCTTATAGGACATTACGGCATCCTTTTGTGTATTCCGGCCGATGATGAATTCAGCCAGTAAAATAGGGGCGCCTATAAAAATGGTCATCAGCAGGAAGAAGATGAGGAATATGCCGCCTCCATTAGTACCTGCCATATAAGGGAATTTCCAAATAGCCCCTAGTCCAATCGCAGATCCTGCCGCGGCAAGGATGAATCCGAGCTTTGATGTCCATTGATCTTGTTTGCTCATGAAAAAACTCCTTTTTTTTAAAGAGACTGAATATTTATATTTTCTGACAAAATCCAAAAATACCTTTTCATGTTACTATTTTTTGTGGGAAAAGCATAGTATTTTCAGGCATTAAACAATTATTTAGCATTTTGTTATTTTTTTGAAACAAAACGGGAATTCTTCCGTTTTACAGGTGAAGTGTTGTTCACAGGCCTCTACTGGACGCTATCGGCCGCAGCCGTCACAGAAGGATCATGTGAAAACACCTAAATAAAGATTGTATCAGTTTGGGGGTTCCAAATGAATGATGATGAATTAGTATTCCGGGCACGAAATGGCAATATGCAAGCATTTGCGGAATTGATTGATATCCATACTCCGACCGTGAAGCGCTTTGCCTTCCAGCTTGGGAATAAATATGACGACATAGATGATATCACACAAGAAGTCTTCGTAAGGGTTTACCGCTTTCTTGATCAGTTCTCACATGCCCAATTCACCACATGGCTTTATAAAATCACCCTTAATGTTACGAGGGATTTTGCCCGGAGTAAACAAAGGCAGATCAAAAAGGTCCTGAAGATCGGCAAGGAGAGAACATATGACGGCAAGACCGCAGAGGAAAGTATCCTGCGGTTCGAAGAGGACAGAGCCCTGCATGAGTGTATCCAAAAACTTGATGAGAAATATCGCATACCAATAATCCTTTTTTATTTTCATGATAAAAGCTATGAAGAGATTGCAGAAATTACCGGAGCTACCCTGCCGAATGTAAAAACCCGGATGCTGAGAGGCAAAGAGCATTTAAAGAAGCTGCTGATTCTGGCTGAAAAAAAGGAGGGTGAAAACCATGGATGATCAGTTATTGGAGAAACGTCTCGACAGTCTGAAGAAAGCATACAATGATATGCCCGAAGAAGAGAACCGTTCAGCCATCCTAGCGGCTATAAAAAAAGATCAAAAAAAGCAGAAAAAGAACACGTGGTTTCACTTGCCATACGCTGCGAGCTTTATCGGAGTCGGCATGATCGCCGGAGTCTTGATGATGCAATATATCGGGGAACATGTGACTTCCGATGAGAAGACAGAGCTTAATCAGGCAGTATCGGATGAAAAAAATGCCGGGGTATTGAAAAGGTCCGATGTGAAAGCAGAATTTGATGCCTTGCAAAAGTATTATGTCGAGAAGGAGCTTAAGACGAAAGAGAAGCTGGGTTTTTTATCTGGATTCGAAAATTCTCTGCACAGGGATATCCCAATGGAGCTTAACGAGGCAGAGACAGCTTTTCTATCAAATCTGGAAGACCAGGAACAAATAGATTTAGAGGAGGTTAGGAAAAGGTATACCAGTGAGATTGACCAGGCGTTTACTCTGCCATCAGAGATTATCGATAGGCTCTTACGTGAAAAAAATGACCAAATTTCATTAAGTGGGCCTGAATATAATCTTCTCAACCAACTAGATTCTTTTATGGGCGCTTATTATCTGTCGATGACCTTTTACGAGGATCATCTAAATAAAGCGGTTGAGCAAGAAGGCGCGGAAACGGTGATCAAAAAAATGAATGCCGGCGGCAAAGGGCTTTCCTCTCCCAGGTTGAAAGAGATGTCTGCGGGGGCTGTAGAGAACGGTTATGCCTTCAAGGATGAAGACGGAAGGATTGTCCCATATGTTAATTTTATGGGGATTGCTGACCGGCTTCGTGGTGAAGTAAATAAAGATTATGTGAAATATCTCGAGCTAAGAAGCAATAGAGTCCATAATGACCAGGGCGAGGTTATTTCCTACAAGAACTTGGCAGATGTACTGGTAAAACTTGAAAAAACAATCGCCACAGTAAAAAATAGCACCATCGAGGAAACTATGAGGAACGACGCCCAGTCACTTTACGCGCTCTTTGTTGCCAGTCCGATCCTATTTGATAAAAGAGATGTTTTAAAAGATGAAGTGAAAACTGCCTATTTATATTTAATTGAAAGCTATCCGGATACCGACACTGCTAATGCGGTTAAGTTGATGTTTGAACAGATGCAAAGAGAAAAATTCCAAAGGCCTGCTGATGAGATGGAGATGCAAAACAATCTTATTTATCCGGGTTATCTGAATATCCGGACTGATATAAAGGAAGAGGATATCATTAACCGAAGAGTGCTTCCGATTTCAGATTTCATGCTGTCCAGCTACAAGAAATTCGCCGCCAATAAGAACTTTGATATCTTGAAACATTACGGACCATTTGAAATTATGCAGCTTTATTTTCACGCGGACCAGATAGGAGATTATGAGACAAAATATGCTTTATACAGTAAGAAAAGCGTGCTTCTGCCAGAGGATCAATATATAAAAGAAATGCAGGAAGCGGAAATGGATATCAGCGAAACGCTTAAAGGATACGAGTTTGCTTCCCTTTATCGCTCGTCAGATCAACCGGAAAACGTGATTGGAGTCCAGCTGCATTTTAAAGATCGGTCGGATGCTCCGGTCTTCCAGATGGTCCAGGAAGACGGTTTTTGGAAAGTACAATATTTGCCATTCCAATAAAAGGATATGGAAACACGACAATTGAATTATCTTATTCCTTTTGATAAATGCTACAGATTATGATATAATTTTTAATTGCGTATTAATGGGATAAAATAAAACAATATTTAGGAGTGTTTCCATGTCAGAAAATATTCAAGTAGGCAGCGTTTTATCAGGTAAAGTAACAGGAATCCAGCCATACGGCGCGTTCGTAGCATTAGATGAAAATACCCAAGGTCTAGTGCACATTTCAGAAATCACACACGGTTATGTTAAGGATATTAACGAGCACCTTTCAGTTGGCGATGAAGTGAAAGTGAAAGTTTTGTCAATTGATGAAGCTGCTGGGAAAATTGGCTTGTCAATCCGTGCAACAGAAGAAGCTCCAGAACAGCCGCAACGCGCAAAGAAGCCACGCAGCAAGCGCCCTGCTGCAGTTGTACAGCACCAGGACGACTCAGCACAAGGCTTCAACACTTTGAAGGATAAGCTTCAAGAGTGGATCAACCAGTCAGATATGGCTAATAAATAAGTTTCAAAGCGGAAACCGGACATTGCGTCCGGTTTTTTTTTTATTGAGTACGTGTCCGTGAGCGGTGCTGGGTGTCGATTTTACTAAAGGATTCCAGGATTAAGTGATTTCAGGGGGATTCAAACGGAAGCACTGAAAGATTGTCCAAACCAGGGCTCACTCCTGAAAACCGCGGCTAAAACTCTGAAAAGCTGTATAGCTTTTATAAGAAAATCCCCTTCAACCATTTTTAGGGGGTTAAAATGAAAGAGCTTACAGGTTACAATATGATTGTCTAACCAATTTTTTCATTGGAACGGAGGAAGGTTCATGACGACAAAAACGAGTTCGCTGATTGAACAGACGCAAAAATACGGTGCGAATAATTATCATCCGCTGCCAATCGTAATTTCCCGGGCAGAGGGTGTTTGGGTAGAGGATCCTGAAGGCAACAAATATATGGACATGCTTAGTGCATATTCTGCAGTCAACCAGGGGCACCGCCACCCTAAGATCATTCAGGCACTGAAGGACCAGGCAGATCGTGTGACGCTTACTTCAAGAGCATTCCATAATGACCAGCTTGGTCCCTGGTATGAGAAGATTTGCTCGTTAACTAACAAAGAGATGGCCCTGCCGATGAACACAGGAGCTGAGGCAGTGGAAACGGCTGTGAAGGCTGCTCGCCGCTGGGCTTATGATGTCAAAGGGGTTGCAGAAAACCAGGCGGAAATCATCGCTTGTATTGGCAACTTCCATGGCCGCACAATGACGGCAGTATCTTTATCCTCTGAGGAAGAGTACAAACGCGGTTTCGGCCCGATGCTTCCAGGGATTAAATTGATTCCATACGGAGATCTTCAGGCTCTGAAGGAAGCGATTACGCCGAATACAGCAGCTTTCCTGATTGAACCAATTCAGGGTGAAGCGGGTATCGTCATCCCGCCCGAAGGCTTCATGAAGGCAGCCTATGATGTATGTAAGGAGAATAATGTCCTGTTCATCGCGGATGAAATTCAGGCTGGCCTGGCAAGGTCTGGTAAGATGTTCGCATGCGAATGGGAAGGAATCGAGCCTGATATGTATATCCTTGGCAAAGCACTTGGCGGCGGAGTATTCCCAATTTCATGTGTCGTTGCGGACAATGACGTTTTGGGCGTCTTCAATCCAGGTTCCCATGGATCGACTTTCGGAGGCAATCCAATGGCTTGTGCGGTTTCCATCGCTTCACTTGATGTGCTGATTGATGAAAAACTTCCTGAACGTTCACTGGAACTTGGAGAATATTTCATTGCCAAGCTGCGCGAAATCGATAACCCAATCATCAAGGATATCCGCGGACGCGGCTTGTTTATTGGCGTCGAGCTTACAGAACCAGCCCGCAAGTACTGCGAAGAATTAAAAGAAGAAGGCCTGCTATGCAAAGAAACGCATGATACGGTCATTCGTTTCGCCCCTCCACTAGTCATTAGTGAAGAAGAACTCGACTGGGCAATTGAACGAATCAAGAAAGTATTATCTTAAAATGATAAAACCCGCCATTCGGCGGGTTTTTTGTATTAGCGAGTAGCACGAGGTTCTGCTGCTCTTTCCTCCCTTTCGCTCGGTGCGAAAAGAAGTCCAATGTTAATTAAACCGGCAAGACCGACCAAACCATAGACGATCCTTGACAATGCTGAATCCTGTCCGCCGAAGATTGCTGCAACAAGGTCAAATTGGAAGAATCCGATTAGCCCCCAGTTGATGGCTCCGATAATGGTAAGAACAAGTGCTGCACGTTGAATACCGCTCATGGATGTTTCCTCCTTAAAATTAAATTTGTTCTTTTATAGAGTGTTTCAGCCCGGTATGAATTATTCATCCTCTATATATTAAAAACTTACCCGAATAAAAAAAGTTGTAACATTTTGCAGCACATTAGAGAACATTAAGAAGTGTATTTTTTGCAATGCTTTTTGAAAAAGAACATAATAATCTCTAGAGGAAGGTGACTTAAATGGATAACTTTACTTTTTACAATCCAACAAAACTTATATTTGGAAAAGATCAGCTAGAAGAACTTAAAAATGAAGTTCCGCAATACGGAAAGAAAGTTCTTGTTGTTTATGGCGGCGGCAGCATCAAGCGAAACGGGCTTTATGATTCCGTCATGAACACTCTTAAAGAAATTGGAGCAGAAGTATACGAGCTTCCGGGTGTTGAACCAAACCCTCGACTCTCGACTGTTCATAAGGGTGTTAAAATTTGTAAAGAAGAAGGGATCGAATTTCTGCTTGCCGTTGGCGGCGGAAGCGTCATCGACTGCACAAAGGCAATCGCTGCAGGCGCAAAGTACGACGGCGATGCATGGGACCTGGTAACCAAGAAGGCTTTTGCTGCAGAAGCTCTTCCATTTGGAACGGTGCTCACTCTGGCAGCAACAGGCTCTGAAATGAATGCTGGTTCGGTCATCACCAACTGGGAAACGAATGAGAAATACGGCTGGGGCAGTCCGGTGACATTCCCGAAATTCTCGATCCTCGATCCTGTAAATACTTTTACAGTCCCGAAAGATCAGACGATATATGGAATTGTTGATATGATGTCCCATGTATTTGAACACTATTTCCACCTGACCGAAAACACAGAATTCCAGGATCGCATGTGTGAATCCTTGCTGTTGACAGTAATGGAAACAGCTCCAAAGCTTCTTGAAGACCTGGAAAACTATGAATACCGTGCAACGATCCTTTATTCCGGAACAATGGCGCTGAATGGAATCCTTAATATGGGCTATCGCGGTGACTGGGCGACTCATAATATTGAACATGCTGTTTCAGCTGTATACGATATCCCTCATGGTGGCGGATTGGCCATCCTGTTCCCGAACTGGATGAAGCATAATCTGAAGGTAAAACCAGAACGCTTCAAAAAGATGGCTGTAAGGGTCTTCGGTGTGAATACGGAAGGCAAGACAGACGAAGAAGCTGGTCTGGAAGGAATCGAAAAGCTGCGCGAATTCTGGAACAGCATTGGTGCTCCATCACGGCTTGCTGATTATGACATCGATGACAGCAAACTGGAATTGATGGCTGACAAAGCAATGGCGAATGGCGAATTTGGAAACTTTGCAAAGCTAAAACGAGACGACGTACTTGATATCTATCGTATGTCTTTATAAAATTGGCCGGATCCGGGTATTTCCCGGATCCTTCTTTTTTAGGGTAAAACAGCACCGTGGTTCTTCATAAAAAGTGTTTAAAAGCGGCCAAATAGGAAAAAGATAAGCGAGTCGCAGAAGAGTAAAAAATATTTCACAATTGGACACGCTTACAAGTTGGGGTGTTTCTTGATTATTGGGATTCATTTCGATAAAGTGATAGAGAATATAAAATATTGGAGGATCAGACATGACACATGTTCGTTTTGATTACTCAAAGGCGCTTAGCTTTTTTGGTGAACACGAAGTTACATACTTAAGAGATTTTGTAAAAGTAGCACATCATTCATTACACGAAAAAACGGGTGCAGGCAGCGACTTCTTAGGCTGGATTGACCTTCCTGTAGATTATGATAAAGAAGAATTTGCCCGCATCCAGAAGTCAGCGGAAAAGATCAAGAATGATTCTGATGTCTTGCTGGTTGTCGGAATTGGCGGCTCTTATCTGGGAGCACGTGCTGCTCTGGAATTTTTACAGCACAGCTTCTATAACGCGCTTTCTAAAGAAAAGCGCAAGACTCCGCAGGTCATTTTCATTGGCAACAACATCAGTTCAACTTATATGACCGATGTGATGGACCTTTTGGATGGAAAGGACTTCTCCATCAATGTTATTTCAAAATCCGGTACAACAACCGAGCCGGCAATTGCCTTCCGTATTTTCCGCAAGCTGCTTGAAGAGAAATACGGGGCAGAGGAAGCACGAAAGCGCATTTACGCCACAACTGACAAAGCTCGTGGAGCACTAAAGACTCTCGCTGACGAGGAAGGCTACGAATCATTCGTGATTCCTGACGATGTCGGTGGACGCTATTCTGTGTTGACTGCAGTAGGCTTGCTGCCAATCGCCGTCAGCGGTTCAGATATCGAAGCTATGATGAAAGGTGCTGCACAGGCAAGGGAAGACTTCAGCAAGTCAGAACTTGAAGAAAATCCTGCCTACCAATATGCTGCAGTCCGTAACGCTCTTTACAATAAAGGCAAGACGATCGAAATGCTGATCAACTATGAGCCATCACTTCAGTACTTCTCTGAATGGTGGAAGCAGCTGTTCGGCGAAAGTGAAGGAAAAGACCAGAAGGGAATCTATCCTTCTTCAGCCAACTTCTCGACTGACCTTCACTCACTTGGACAATACGTCCAGGAAGGCCGACGTGACTTGTTTGAAACAATCATCAAAGTCGAGAAACCACGTCATGAATTGACTATTGAAGAGGCTGAAAGCGACCTTGACGGTTTGAACTATCTAGCCGGCCAAACAGTTGACTTCGTTAACAACAAAGCATTCCAGGGAACAATGCTAGCTCATACAGACGGTGGTGTACCGAACCTGGTCTTGACGATTCCACAATTGGATGAGTACACATTCGGCTACCTGGTATACTTCTTTGAAAAAGCATGCGCAATGAGCGGATACCTGCTCGGCGTAAACCCATTCGATCAGCCAGGCGTAGAAGCATACAAAGTGAACATGTTCGCATTGCTTGGAAAACCGGGATTCGAAGAAAAGAAAGCAGAATTGGAAAAGAGACTTTAATAATGCAGGAACAGGAGTACCCGACAGGTTCGGGTGCTCCTTTTTTCACGGATGAAGAATGGTGAAAATCACGTAAATTTTCCAATTCGAGAAGCCATGACGGCCAAAAAATGGCATCGATACAGAAGAAGTGTCCGTCACCAAGCAGAGCTTTCTGTACTTATTAATTCGTGTCTTTTGGTTAAAACTAAGCAAAACACATGGAAAGGCGGACTAACCATTGATCGAGATACAATCTGAGCTTGAGGGCAAACATTTTGATCTTTTTAAATTGGAACAGATGCTTAAACCGTTAGGATACTCGATAGGGGGTAACTGGGATTACGACCATGGGGCTTTTGATTACAAAATAGATGATGAGGTTGGCTACCAATTTTTGCGGCTGCCTTTTAAGGCTATTGATGGCCAGTTAGACTCAAAGGGCTGCACGGTTGCCTTGCAGCGTCCATTCCTGATTTCGCACAAATATCAGCGAGGAATAGATGACCATGCGGAGATAGGGAATGCCAGCGCATCCTTCAACCAGTTCCAGGAACCGGTGGATAAGGATGCGAGCTTTCCGGAAAAGTACATCGAAGTTGGGCGTTCGCTTGTCCGTGAAGTAGAATCTGCCTTATTGCCACATTAATCGTTTGAAATGGCGAGAAGCTGATCATCATATTTGATCTTGATATTGTTTAGGGGGCTGACGATTACGTTATCCCCTCTTTTTATTCCAATCAAAATAATCTTCCGTTCCCTCTGCAAAAAACTGCTGGCTTCCGGGAAGTCCTTGTTGATCAGGGAAGCTTCTGCCTCAATATAAGACAAGTGTTTCCCGTTTAATTCGCCGAGCAAATCCAATAAAGGGCTCACCACCTCAGGGGAGGAGATGCTGTTTAAAAGGACCGCGCTAGTTAAAGCATTAGTGGGGATCAGCTCATCCGCTCCAGCCCTCCTTGCGTTATTAATCTGTTCGCTAGTTTGAATTTCAGCAATGCAGCGGATATCCGGATTCAATCCTTTTATGGCAAGCAGCGTAAGGATTGTATTCATGTCAGCCTGGAGTTCATCAAGGTTTTGGTCGGAAGTAATAATCACTTTCTTTGCTGTAGAGATGCCGGCATTCAATAAGGTTTCATCCTTGTTTGCACGCCCCCTTATGAAATGGACATTATCATCCTTAATCGGATTAGACCCCAGGGTGTCATCTACAAGGATGAGTGATTCAGTTTTAATCAGAGATCTTAAAATCGTACGAGACCTTTCGTTCCATCCAATGATAATGATATGCCCGTTGCCTTTAAAACCTACTCTCCCCTCCGAGTAAGCATTCTGTTTGTTAACAGTTGCCGCAGAAAGATGGATAAAATAAGATGACAAAAAGCCTGTCCCTACCAGCAGCAGGATCATTCCTGTAACTCTTCCTGCAACAGAAACCGGGTAAAAATCCCCGTATCCGACTGTTGATGCCGTAATGATTGCCCACCAGACGCCATCAAAAATGGTCGGAAAGCTTTTGGGCTCTATATAATGAATGAGCGAGCCAAACAGAAAAATCATCACAGCAGCAATCATCAGGATCCTTGCCAAAATAGGCAGCCTGATAAAGCGCATGTATAAATGGTTCGTCATTTTGATTCCTCCTCTTTTCTTCTTGTTATATGTATGAAAACAATATTTACTTTTCCCTTTTTTCCTACTCAAAAACAGGTGTAGGAAGATTTATGTAATTCTATTCTTGTCGAGCACAATATTTTTTACACAAAAAAGTCAAAATTGTTCATTAGCCCGTACCGAGACAGATGTTCATACATATGCTGGGAGTAAAGGAGGGATAATCAATGTCGTTCAGTAACTCTAATTTGTTTGTATTTCTTGCAGCCATTGTGGCTGGATGGGTACTTTTCAGATTTGCTCCTGCATCACTTGCTGCACTTTTAGGCTTGCCATTCTTAAAATTAATCGGGCTTGTCATCATCCTGATCTTTGCACTTGTCATTATTTACATCGGCCTTAGGATTTTACTGAGAGGCGGCTGGCGCTGCTAGCTTCTCCTTTAAAAAGAACCTGTCCAAAGGGCAGGTTCTTCTTCGTGTACAGGAAAAGTAGAAATAAACTTGGACATACATAAATATATTTTTAAAAGTGAGCGGAATAGGAGTGGTGTAAATGCATGAATTTGTCGGGACTGTACTGGACTGGCTTTCGAGCCTTGGGTACTTGGGAATTGCCCTCGGTTTGATGCTTGAAGTCATCCCAAGTGAAATTGTCCTTGGATATGGAGGGTATATGATTTCTGAAGGCACTATTGATTTTGCAGGTGCAGTAGTCGCGGGAACCATTGGCGGGACGATTGCCCAGCTGTTCCTGTACTGGCTTGGATATTTCGGCGGCCGTCCTGTTCTGGAAAAGTACGGTAAATACTTATTGATCAATCATCACCATCTGGAATTATCGGAAAAATGGTTCAAACAATATGGGTCAGGTGTCATTTTTTCGGCGAGATTCATTCCAGTAGTTCGGCACGCGATATCGATACCAGCAGGAATTGCAGGCATGTCAGCAATAAAGTTCACGCTTTATACGATTGCTGCAATGATTCCGTGGACCATATTTTTTCTATATCTAGGAATCGTTCTTGGCGAAAATTGGTCAGGCATCAAGGACGCCGCCAAACCGTACATAATTCCGATCAGTATTATTGCACTGGGAGCAGGGGCCGTGTATCTGCTGGCGGCACGAAAAAAAAGATAAGGACTAACAAGCTCAGGAAGCCTCCTGAGTTTTTTTATGTGGGTAAACCTCATAAAACATAGCAACTTAGTAAAGGTTAAGATAAGGAAACAAGGTAACTGGAATCGCGGGGAGTAGATTATTATGTTGAAGGAAATGCTCAGGCTGATTACAAAACAGCAAAAGAACCCTGCTCCCGCAGTAGATGATCTGAAGGGAGAGCAGGAGTCCCTTAAGGAAAAGGGATTCAGCAGAAATCTTCAGGAGAATTTATCGATTTTAAAACAGCTTTACAGTATTCCTGAAAATAAGGATATTAAATTGCGAGAATTGTTTCTAGACGGCTTCAATAAGCACGCGGCGCTTGTGTTTATTAGCACAATTACAGATGTTAAGAGTATAGAAGAAAATATCCTAAAGCCTTTAACTGAAAATACTGCTTCTATTAAAAAGGTGAAGGATATAGTTGCGATACAAATGGTGAATGAAATTACCATATTCAAGGATGCAGTCAAAGATATTAACAAAGGCAATGCGCTGCTCATAGTGGATGGAGAACCGAAGGCATATATTTTGGATTGTCCAGACTTTAAAAGCAGGGCGATAGAAAAACCGGATAGTGAAATTCTCATCAAGGGACCCAAGGAAGCGTTCAATGAAAAAGCTGTAGCAAATATTTCATTAATCAGAAAAAAAATCAGGAACGAAAACCTTATGGTTGAAGTAGTGGAAGTTTCGAAGCGGTCCCACAATGATGTTTTTATCCTGTATATTCGCGGCCTTGCCAATGAAAAGTTAATTGACAATATCAAGGAAAGACTGGGCAGCTTAGAGGTGAATGCGATCCAAAACCTCTCACTGCTGGAAGAATACATTGAGGAACGAAACTACTCTTTATTTCCGAGTATGCTTTCAACAGAAAGGCCTGACAGGGCAGCTTCATTTTTAGAGGATGGTTATATCGCCCTATTAATGGATAACTCACCTGATAGTCTTGTTCTTCCGGCAACATTTTGGTCTTTTTTCCATACGCCCGAAGATCATTATCTTAGGTTTTTTTATGGGAACTTTACGAGGGCATTAAGAATGACTGCTCTTTTCATCACGCTTTTCACTTCTGCTATTTACATATCAATAACCACTTTCCATGCTGAAATGATTCCGCCAGATTTGCTCCTGGCAATTGCGGCTTCAAGGGAAAAGGTTCCTTTTCCTGCGGTGATCGAAATTTTAATCATGGAGCTCGCATTTGAATTAATCAGGGAAGCGGGATTGCGTGTCCCAAGCCCAATTGGCCCGACCATCGGTATTGTAGGAGCACTTATCCTTGGACAGGCAGCTGTTGAAGCGAATATTATCAGTCCGATTGTCATTATAGTTGTCGCACTGGGCGGGCTCAGTTCGTTTGCAGTCAGTGATATTAGTTTGAATTTCGCTGTTAGGCTTACTCGCTTTCTATTTATCCTGTGTGCCGCGATGATGGGGATTTATGGTATGACAGCAATATTTGTCGGGGGCTTATTTTATATGGTTTCGATCAAGTCATTTGGTGTGCCTTATTTAGCTCCTATGTCACCAAATTTCAAGTCATCCAAGGATACGATTTTCCGCAGGTTAACGAAAAATGAAAGGTTAAGGCCCGGCTTCTTAAAAACGACAGATTTACAAAAAAAGACTAATGGAGAATAGGCGATGAGACAGGATCAGGGGAAAATTGGCATAAAAGAATATTTCGCGATTATCTCGTTGACCGTTGGAGCGAAGTTAAGTGATGATACCCCTGCGATCATTTACGAAAATGCCAAAAATGCAGGCTGGATGTCAGCGTTGCTAATCGGTATTTTTTCATTTGTTCCTATCATTTTATTAATAAAAGTGTATTCAGCGCATAAAGGGAAAAACCTGCATGAAATTTTGCTGCACCTTTTTGGAAAGGTTTTCGGTACTCTCCTATCTATTGTAATGTTAATTGGCGGGACAGCAGCAGTGATTGCGGATTCAGGGACCTACGTCGACATCATTGGCTCGATGTATTTTACGAAAACACCAGCAATCATTCTTTACATACTTTTGATGGTAATTTGTGCTTATGGAGCAAAGAGGGGCATCGAACAGATAGGGACAGTTTCCTGGCTGCTGCTTCCATATATTAAGATTACTCTGTTCGTAGCGCTTGTGTTTACATTTCGAAAAGGCACAATAGGTTATCTATTCCCGTTCTGGGGTGAAGCGCCTCTTGAAGTTGCAAAAGCATCGGTTAAAAACGTTTCGATCTTTATTGATTTTCTCTATCTTGCTTTAATTATGCCGCTCGTCTCCTCGTATAAGGACATGAAAAAGGGAACGCTCCTAGGTCTTGTTTTTATCACTTTTGAGCTAAGTCTGGCACTTGTGGCGTTCGTTGTTTTATTTGATTACACTACTGCTGAAATGTTGAACTATCCTTTTCACGAAACAATCCGATTTATTCAAATAGGCTTTTTAGCAAACGTAGAGACATTGTTTTTCCCCTTTTGGCTGGTTGCAACTTTTATCCGGTTTTCTTTTTATCTATATCTAATTGCAACGTTACTGGGAGGTATTCTGAAAATTAAGGAGTTTGAATATCTCATTCCATTGATCGCGACAATTATCTTATTAATAGGAATTTCACCGGATGCCCCATCCATTTATCTCTATGTAATAAGGGAAAAAGTACTTGTATTATTGAGCCCTGCCTTCATGATTCTTCCGCCATTGATGTGGATCGTGGCAAAAATTCGGGGGGATTTTAAGAATGAAACTTCACTCTAAAATAATCAAGATGATTATTCTCATGGCCGTTACATTAAGCCTTTCTGGGTGCTGGGATCATAAAGAACTAGACGAAAAAGCCTATGTCATCGGTATAGGGCTTGATAAGCATAAGGCAGAGGGAAAGGTTAAAGTAACCTATCTCATCGCAAATCCTGAGGTAGGTTCTCAGCAGACTGCAGGAGGAGCGAATGAGCCGCCACAGGAAATTGTGACTATTGTTGCCGATGATTTTATTTCATCACGAAATACAGCAAATACAGTAGTGGCGAAGGAAATTTCCTATGATCTCTTGCAGGTTATGATAGTTTCCGAAGAATTAGCGAGTGACCCGGATTTTATCCGGGTGATATACAGCGCAACCAAGGACAGGGAAATTAAGCGAAGTACACAATTCATAGTCACCAGGGAAGAAGCAGTTGAATTTATAAAAGAAAATAAACCAAAAATTGAAACGAGGCCTCACAAATTCTTGGAGCTAATGATTGAACGGGGCCAGGAAACAGGTATGATTCCTGAAGCTGACCTGAATAGTTTTTTTCGGATCACAGAAGCTGATGCGGATTTATATCTGGCCATTTACGCTACAACCCAAAAGATAGAGAAAGATGAAATGCAAACGACTGATGATGACCTGCTGGCCGGGGAGATACAAGTGCAGGGCACGACAACCAATGCCCAGTTCATTGGCTCCGCAGTCTTTAAAGAAGGAAAGATGATTGGGAAAATTACAGGGGAAGAGACAAGGATATCTAGTTTATTGGACAGTACATGGGTTACTGAGGATATCCTGACTGCATTTAAAGATCCGTTTAATGAAAAATATAAGCTTTCGGCAAGAATCTCTCAAAAACGAGATAATAAGTATAAGCTGATAACTGGAAAAGGCAGGCCAATCATTGAAATAGATGTTCCGTTATTTATAGAAGTATACAGTGACCCCAGCATGATCAACTACGCGAAGAATCATGAGAAGGTGGAAAAACTTAAAGAGTCTCTTACTGCTGCCATAGAAAAAAACTTCACTGAATTTATTGCTTATAGTCAGAAGGAGTTTAAAGGAGAAACCTTCAATCTATCCATTCCGATGAGAAGGGAATTTGCTACTCTCCGGGAATTCAGGAAATTTGATTGGATGCACACCTTTCCGGACACGGAAGTGAAGGTGAATGTCTTGATTCGATTTGGTGAATTTGGACGCCAGACAAAACTGCCTAATCTTGAAGAGGTGAGGGATTAGATGATGTTGGTTATGTGGATCGCCATAGCTTTAATCATAGCGTATTATATATTATTCGGTATCGCGCTGTGGCGGCAAAAAAACAAGATTGGATCGCTTGTTGTCATACTTTTGTCGTTAGCATGCATCGCACTCCACTACTTTTCCTATCGATGAGTCTTATAATTGAGCCTGTTTCACCTACAAATTTTTTAATTTTACAAACACTATGATAATATAGAATAAAATCATTCGTTTAAATGGGGTGTAGGGATGGGCCTGGTTGGATATAACTTCGGAGAAATTCTTAGGTCATCAAGAGTTTTTAAAGGATTGACTGCAGTGCAGTTAGCGGACGGTATTTGTTCTGAAGAGGAAATCATTCAATTTGAAAAAGAAGAGAAATATCCAACAATTGATCAATTATTTAAAATCGCATCAAAGCTTGAGGTAGAGCTTAACCATTTTTTCGATATTACTTCCACCGACACGTTTAACTATGCAATCGCTGTCACTGAATTGATCAAAAATTATAAAAGAGAGCGGGACTATGACGCTATCAATGAAATAATCCAGAAGGAACAGGATAATGCCCTTTTCAAGCACACGTCCTTCAAGCAATTCTTAGTATGGCACCAGGGTATCTGCACTTATTACCTGGAAGAAGATAAACTGAAATCCATCGACTTGCTGGACCAGGCATTGGCCATGAGCCATCATGAACAGGCAAACATGACTGAACGCGAAATTGAAATTTTGACCAGTATGGCCATCATCGAAAAGGATAGCGGAAACCTGGACAAGTCTGTTGAACTTTTCCAGAAGGCCTTGAACCAGCTGACAGAGCTTCCGCAGGTCCAGGATTCAAGCATCTGGCTAAGGATTCTTTATGGTCTTGCACAGGCTTTGTCGAAGCTTGAGAAATATGAGGATTCACTCATTTATTGCAGCAAAGGGATTGATAATTGTATATATGAAGAAAATATGTATTTATTTGGAGAACTTCATTACCAAGCAGGCATGAATTTCATTAAATTGGGTATAGAAAACAAAGGCAAGGAATATCTTGAAAAAGCAGTGATGATCTTCAATCTGCAGAAGAATGAGAAGTATGCGAGTTTAGTAAAGACTGAAATGGAAAAATTATTGAAGTTTTGCTGAGTTTATATGATTGTTAAAAATAGGGCTCCAAGAGCAGAGGAGGCATAAGCATGAAGAAAGCTTTCTTAATGATTGCAATAGCCGCGGGATTTGCGGGTGTTATCAATTTAAGTACAATGACTATAAATATTGCAGACCTGCCATCTCAACATTCACCGGAAGGCACCGATTTAGCTGATTTGCCATCCCAGCACTCACAAAGAGGTATCGAAGTAGCAGACCTTCCATCCCAGCACTCACAAAGAGGTATCGAAGTAGCTGACCTGCCGTCACAGCACTCACAAAGAGGTATCGAAGTAGCTGACCTGCCGTCACAGCACTCGCAAAGCGGTATTGAAGTAGCAGACCTGCCGTCACAGCACTCGCAAAGCGGTATTGAAGTAGCAGACCTGCCATCGCAGCATGTTTATAGTGATGTATTCATTTAAGAAGGTTTCTCAGACAGCCTGGACCATTTGTCCAGGTTGTTTTTTATGGGATAAAATATTTGTAGTTTTAACCTTTCTTCTTAATCTTCAGCTAAAATAAGAAAAGGCTCCGGATAAATCCAGAACCTTACTTTTAAAGCTAAAATTGTCCAGTTATCAATCAACAATATCCATATGGCTGCCATCCATCATTTTAAAGTTTTTGCTAGGCATGGCACCAGTTGTTCCGTGGCAGTTATTGTACATTTGCTTGACCTCTTCATTGGACAAGCCCGGGTGCATTTTTTCGATTAAAGGCTTCATCTGGCCAAAATTGAGAATGCCTTTTCCCTCTGTGCCGTCTTCTGCCAGGGCAACAGTAGTTGCACCCAGGATCATTGCTGCACTTAATAAACTTAAAGATAGTTTTTTCATTTTTCAGGTCAGCTCCTTTCGTTTATATATAAATTTTAGCGAGACAGTTTGCAAAAACTTAGCAGAAGCAGTGACAAATTCATGTATTTTTACCGGAGGCTTGGAATGGGGTTATTAGAAACTTTATCTGGCCAGCCAGTATGGCTGGCAATGTTAATCAGCCTTTCAGTCAGTATCACCATTTCGGTGCTGGGTATTATTCCTAGTGCGTTTGTTACGGCCGCTAATATTCTTTATTTTGGATTTGGCGGCGGGCTTGTACTTTCAATTGCAGGTGAAGCAGCAGGTGCCATCATCAGCTTTTTTCTTTATCGAAAAGGCATTAGAAAACTGGGACAAAAAATAAATAACCACAAACCCACAAAGGTATTGGAGCGCCTTAAGAGAACTGCAGGACCTGAGGCGTTTGTCCTCGTGATATTATTGCGGCTTTTCCCATTCGCTCCTTCGGGTTTAGTGACGTTAGCGGCCTCTTACAGTAAAATGGGAGCACCCGCTTTTATGGTATCAAGTACGATCGGAAAAATCCCTGCCCTTTTGATCGAAGCATATTCAGTTAAGACTTTGCTGGGCTGGAAAACGGAGTATCAGCTGGCAATGGCCATTTTTGCGATTGCGGCGGGTGTCTGCTACTATTATTGGACAACGAAGAAAAGAAAACGGAGGAAGACAAATGAAGAATAGAATCATATTTCTGGCCGCAGCTATGGCTTTTATCATGATGATATTTGCAGGTTGTACGGGCACGGAAGAAAAGCAGGAACCCGCTCAAAAACAGGAATCCACTGAAAAACAGCAGAGCACTGACAAGAATATAACAAGTGATATAAGTGAAGAAGAGTTCATCAAAAAAGCATCTTCACAGAAAATTGATCATGTCCATGGATTAGGGTATCCAGGTAATGATAAAGGGCTATATATTGCCACGCATAATGGTCTGAAGATGTTTATTAACGGAGAGTGGCTGGAGACTGCCGGACAAAACCACGATTATATGGGTTTTCAGGCAACAGCAGATGGTTTCTACGCAAGCGGTCATCCGGAAAAAGGTTCAGATTTAAAGAATCCGCTTGGCATCGTGAAAAGTACTGATAAGGGCAAAACACTAGAAAAAATTGCATTTTATGGTGAAAGTGATTTCCACTTCCTTTCAGTTGGCTACAAGGAAAAGGTCGTGTACTTAATTAATGAAGAGCCTAATTCAGAGTTAGAAAGAGGCGTATATCAATCCAAAGATCAGGCAAGAAGCTGGGAGACTGTTAAAATGAACGGTCTGGAGGCAAGCACACTTGGAATGATGGCAGTCCATCCGGAAAATGGCGGAACATTTGCGATGGCAACAAAAGAAGGGATCTTCATGACCGATGATTACGGGGAGAATATGAGGAAGTCTGGAGAATTTGAAATGGTAACTGCAGCGGCTTTTTCCAAGGATGCTCTGTTTATATCTCCGGTTCAAGAGCAAAAGATTAAGATGTTTAAGCTCAATCCCAGCCAGGAAGGAACAGCTGAAGAGCTTTCAATCCCGCATCTTAATCATGATAATCCTATTACATATATAGCCGCTGATCCCAATCAGGAAGGAAGAATAGCTTTCATGACCATCTTGAACGATCTTTACGAGTCAGAGGATGGGGGCAAGACATGGAAGCAATTGCTGGTTAATGGTAAAATTGAGCAATAATTAGCAGCCAATTTATAAGGAAGAAGAACAATGAACAGCAGCCAGGATATTGGTTGCTGTTTTTATTTATTTTTTAAATAATGCGCATAAAATTTACCGTATGAGGTATAAGAGTAAGGGCGATTTTTGCCGTATGGATTGTGCAAATTCATAAATACTAACGAGTAGGAAGGGGGATTACTATGTCGATTTCTGCGGATAAAATACTGGATGCAAAGGGACTGGCGTGCCCGATGCCGATTGTCAAGACAAAGAAATCCATGAATGAACTGGAGCCTGGCCAGGTTATTGAAGTACAGGCAACTGATAAAGGATCAACAACGGATTTAAAAGCATGGGCTCAAAGTACTGGCAATCAATACCTTGGCACAATTACCGATGGAGATGTACTAAAACATTATCTCCGCAAAGCTAGTGAAGATGAACTCAGCAATGAATCGCCTCACCCTTATACAGCCACTCTTGAAGAAGTACTGGCAAAGCTGGAAGGTAATGAAAAAATTACGATTCTTGATGTCAGAGAATCCGCTGAGTATGCATTCGGACATATTCCAAATGCAAAATCTATTCCACTTGGAGAACTGGAGCAGCGTTTCAATGAATTGGATCCTGAAGAGGATGTCTATATCATATGCCGTTCTGGATCGAGAAGTGATATGGCAGCGAAAAAGCTTGCTGAAAAGGGATTTAAGAAAACGATAAATGTTGTTTCTGGAATGAAGGACTGGACAGGCCCTGCCGAAACATCAGTTGAAAAATAGAGGAGGAACCATAATGAAAGTAGCTATTATCGCCTCAAACGGCGGAATGTTTGACGCTTATAAAGTTTTCAATATCGCGACTGCAGCAGCAGCAACAGACGCGGAAGTAGGAATTTTTTTCACATTCGAAGGACTTAACCTGATCCATAAGGAGGCGCACAAGCAACTTCCTATGCCTGCAGGAACAGAGCACTTCCAGGAAGGGTTCAAAAGAGAAAACGTTCCTCCTGTAGAGCAGCTTGTAGAAATGGCTTCAGAAATGGGCGTTAAAATGATTGCCTGCCAGATGACAATGGATGTTATGTCCCTAGAAAAAGACCAGTTTGTCGAAGGGATCGATGTAGGCGGCGCGGCTTCTTTCCTTCATTTCGCAAGCGATGCTGACATTACACTGACATTCTAAATTTATTGCTGAAAAAAATAGGAGGTACAAAATGGCTAAGACCATCTCAGTTAAGGAGCTGGCCCAAAAAGTCATTCATCATGAAGATCTTTTCATCCTCGATGCAAGGAATACGGATGATTTCGATGACTGGAAAATTGAGGGCCGTCATGTAAAAGTCCATAACACACCATATTTTGATCTCCTTGAAGGTGTTGATCCTGTCATGAATGTCCTGCCGAAGGATAAGGACATTTATGTTGTATGTGCTAAAGGCGGCTCGTCTCAGTTTGTTGCTGATCAGATTGAAGAAGCTGGGTTTACGGATGTTTACTCAATTGAAGGCGGCATGAAAGCCTGGAGTGAGCATTTAGAACCTATTAAGATTGGTGACCTTAAAAATGGCGGATCGCTTTATCAATTCGTCCGTATCGGAAAGGGCTGTCTCTCCTACCTTGTTGAATCAAATGGTGAGGCTGCCATCATCGATACAAACAGGATGATTGAACAATACGAGGAGTTCATGTCAGGCCGGGATTTCAAATTGGTCGCCCTGCTTGATACTCACCTTCATGCTGACCATATTTCAGGAGGAAGAAAGCTGGCCGAAAAAGCGGGAGCTAAATACTATCTTCCTCTAAAAGACGCCGAAGAAGTTACATTCTATTATGAACCACTCCAGGATGGAGATGAAATTAAGGTGGGGAACACGGTTATCAAGGCATTGTACTCTCCAGGGCATACAATCGGAAGTACATCTTTTATCATTGATGACCAGTATCTGCTGACTGGTGACATTCTATTCATCGATTCCATCGGACGCCCTGACCTTGCTGGCCTGGCCCAGGACTGGGTAGGCGACTTGAGGAACACCTTATACGGACGCTACAAAGAGCTCGCCGATCAATTGGTGGTCCTTCCAGCCCACTATATGGGAATCAATGAAATGAATGATGACGGCAGTATCTCTGAAAAACTTGGCGTCCTTTATGCAGAGAACCATGGTTTGCAAATAGACAGTGAAGAGGCATTCAGGAAGACAGTAACCGAAAACCTTCCTCCGCAGCCTAACTCCTATCAGGAAATAAGGCAGATGAATATGGGTAAAATAAACCCGGATATCGAAGAACAGCGGGAAATGGAAATCGGTCCTAACCGGTGCGCAGTTCGATAATGGCAAAAGTGGCGAAACTCTTTACAATCGTTTAGAAGAGTTGTACGCTGACTCTTCAAGAAGGGATACCTTATGACAAGGGTATCCCATTTTTCCTAATAAAGCCTTTTCCAAAAGTATCTTGAAGCAGGATGTTTATGAAAATGCTTTGAAAGGAGTGGATTCTATGACAAAGCTGACTATCATACAGCAAAACGATACACATGGGAGCCTGGAACTCCATCATGAATTATTCTGGCGAAAGAAACAGCCTGAACTGCGAAAAACTGGTGGTTTACCGAGAATTGCAAGATATATCAAGGATCTTAAGTTGCACAGTGAGAACGTTTTATTCCTTGATGGAGGTGACCTCTTTCACGGGACACTCCCACTGGTGGCAACAAAAGGCAAAGCTATTGTACCAGCGTTGCAAAAAATGGGATTGGATGCCTGGGTGCCCGGGAATTGGGATTTTGCTTATGGAAAGGAGCAATTATCTTCCCTGGCAAATGCTCTGCCTTTCCCCGCCGTTGCTTGCAACGTAAAAGAACAGAATACCAATGATTCATTTTTGAAGCCTCATATAATCAAACAGTTTAACGGTGTGAAGGTAGGAATCATTGGGCTGACTTATCCGTACGTCCACGAAACCATGCCTGCCAGCTTTTCGGAAGGCTTATCTTTCTCCAAGGTGGTGGAAGAGACCCTGCAAAGTGTCGGCGAGCTAAAAGAAAAGGTGGATCTCATTGTTTTATTGAGCCATATGGGACTGCCGCTTGATGTTGAACTTGCAAACCGTGTCGATGGCATTGATGTCATCTTATCCGGACACAGCCATGACAGGATTGAAAAACCAATCACAGTAAATGGCACATTGGTCGTACAGGCAGGATCCAGTTCATCCTTTCTTGGTAAACTGGAGATCCACCTGGAAGGCGGAAAAGTTGAGAATTACCAGTACGAATTGGTGGCTATCGATGAGAGTTTCCCTGTTGATCAGGAGATGGAGCGAGTTATTGGTGATATCGTTGGGCCATACAGCATGGAGCGGAATAAGGTGGTGGGCGGAACAGAGTCGATTTTACACAGGATGACCTTGAATGAAGCGCCAATGGATCAATTGATCACGGATGCCTACCTGCACAAATTCGATGTCGACCTGGCATTTTCCCATGGCTGGAGATATGGTACACCTTTACCTGAAGGTGATATAACCGAATATGATCTGCATACCATCATCCCGACAAACCCAGAACTATTCACGCTGGAGATGACCGGAGAGCGAATTCTGGAAACTCTCGAGAACAATCTGGAAATGGTGTTCTCCAGGGATCCATTCAAGCAAAAGGGCGGATATATACTAAGATCTTCAGGATTGTTCATGGCCTTTAAACCATATAATCCAGAAGGCAGCAGAATCCACAAACTCCTCGTTGGAGGACAGGAAATCGATATGAAAAAGAACTACTGGATTGCCGGAGCAGGCAAGCAGCTGTTTAAAGACGCAGAAGCAGATAAATCCTACCATGGCGTATATGCCGTCGATGTCATTAAGGAATTTTTAAAAGACAAAGGAACATTCAAGGCCGATGGAGAACCGAAAATCCTCAGCATTTAGAGAACTTTTAGTTTTTATGGACATTTCCCGTGTGGAGCAGCACCAGAATGTCCAAGAAACAGGTTTTAATGGACATTTCAAGTGTGGAGCAGCACCAGAATGTCTAAGAAAGAGGTTTCAAAAAGGATTTTCAAAGCGAAACAGCACCAAAATGTCCAGGAAGGGTTTTAATGGGCATTTCGATGGCAAAGCAGCACCGCGACGGTAAACATAAAAAGTCACAGCCTCTGCCGTGACTTTTCTTTATTTAATACCGGTTAGTTCCTTCATCATTTTCTCATCCATTGGTCCGACAATCTTCTTCGTAATCACGCCGTTTTCGTCGAGGATGTAGCTGGTTGGGATGGTAAATGCCTGATAGGTTGTTCCTGCGTTTCCTGCTTCATCCATAGGAATCGTAAAGGTCAAACCATATTCCTCGACGAATTTTTGGACTTCTTCTACGCCTTTGTCCATGCTCGTCAGGTTGACAGCGAGGATTTCTACACCCTGTTCGTTATATTCTTCATAGAATTTTTGCATATGGGGCATTTCGGCTTTACATGGAGGGCACCATGTAGCCCAGAAGTTCAGGATGACCTTTTTGCCTCGATAATCAGACAGCTTGATTGTCTCTCCTTCAAGGGTCGTCAGTTCAAAATCCGGTGCCTCTGCACCTTCACGCAATGAAGATAACTTCGCCCCCGGAATATCTTCCGTAGATTCAGCTGACTCTTTTGCAGGTGCGGTTGTTTCCTTTTCGCCCTCAGTCGATCCGGGTTTCCAGATATTCACGACCAGAATGACGACAGCCAGTGCTAAAATCGCGAATGATAAAAGGTTTTTATTCAAAGTTGTAATTCCTCCTTGTTTAAACGATGAAATACTATTAAAAATATTCCGAGTGCAAAGATCAGCATGTTCTCCACTGTCAGCAAATCGGAAAAAAGACTGAGGATTAGTGCTTCAAGCATAAGGAATAATATCGCATATTCCATGGTAAGCCAAACTTTTTTAAAATAAAGCGCAGCAAAGGCTATCCATAGGATTGCCTGCACACATGCAGCGGTATAGTCCTCTGAAAATACGAATAGTCCAGTCCAATAGAGCAGGTAGAAAAGGAAATAGGCCGGCAGAAATTCTTTTCCATTAACCATGTTATCCTTTTTCTTAGAAATCATAAACAAGTAAATGGCAATTCCTGCGAAAGCAAGGATCTGTCCTTCAGTCCCGCCGTTAAAATAAAGGAGCGAGAAGGGTGTGTCAAGAAACATCTTAAAATTAAATACGGCATAGCTCAGCTTGTAGATCGCTATGTAGAGGAAAAAGCTGTTCCAATACCAATCACCAATGCTCTTTTTTTCCCTGGAACGGTAGATGAGGGCCCCGATAAAAATGGCAGCAAAGGCGGCAAGCAAATCTGCAGGCAGCGTGAATCTTCCAATCGTTATATAATTCAAGCAACATCACCTTTTTTGGGCTGGTCTGGCGTGAACTCGATCTGATACTGGATGTCAATGTTCCTAATGACAGACTGGATCATGCCGCAATTTTTCACGACAAGGCCGGCAATCTTTTCAGCTTGATTGGCCTTATCCGATGTGTCAGTCTGGACATCCACAGCGAATGTCAGTTGTTCAATCCGGTTTGCTTCTTCGGGATTCCTGACTGCTGAAACCTTTACGTCCATTCTTTTATAGTCTATTCTCTTCTTGGCAAGAATATTTGCCAGCACCGCGGTACTGCATCCAGTCAATGAGGATACGAACAGTTCCATAGGCCTGTAGCCCATCTCGGTGTTCGGTGATATTGGAAGAAATCCATATTCCATTTGGCCGATCAGCTTATCATTATAGTAAGTAAATTCCACGATAATCGCTCCTTTTTTACGATAAATAGATATACTCACCAGTATGTATTCGTATTGTTAAGGGTTGATTAAGAAATGGAACGGGTTGGAATGTTAATCCAGAATAAATGATGATAACCATCTGTTTCAAGGCCGATTTGACCTTTATGCGCATCGATGATACTTTTTGCAATGGCCAGCCCCAGTCCGGCACCTTCCGCTTTTGTGCTTCGGGATTCTTCCAGCCGGTAAAATCGTTCGAAAATAAGCTCTTTTTTTTGCGGATCGATGTATGTTCCTTCATGTGAAAAAGTAATCCTGTACCCCTCCGTATTACGCTGTCCCTTAATGGTTAAGTATCCGCCGGTGTCATAATCGATGATGTTCTGCAGCAAGTTGGACAGGACTTGCTTCAAGCCGTCTCTATTTCCAAGGACTAAAGCGTGTTCGGTTTGTTGGCTGAACGACTCGAACCTGCTGGTCAGCTTTAGTTGGAAGGCTGCAAATGATGCGTCCAAAATCTGTTTTATCTCAATTTCCTCGAACTTTCTCTCAGGAAAATGAGCCTCCTGGCTCCACGCATCAAGCTCGGCAATCAGGTCGACGATCCTGGTAATCCGTCTGGACTCATCAAGAAGCGATCCGAAAAGCTCCCGGTCACCCTTCAGAACACCTGTGTGAAGGGCCTCAAGATAGCCATTGATATTTGTCAGCGGCGTCCTTAGTTCGTGAGCGATATCTCTCAACATTTCTTCACGCCTTGTTTGGACAACAGAAAGTGTCTCTGTCATGGCATTAAAGTTTGTTACGAGTTCACCCAGTTCACCGCTCGCGTCTACATCAAGTCTGGCAGGAATTTTTCCTGCTTTTACTTGATTCGCTGCAGCAGCCATCGCTTTAACAGGGTCAACAATCCTTTTTACTGAAAAATAGTGCAAAAGCCCGGCTGCGATAAAAGCAATGACGCTTACCTTGATAAGGAATGCATTCAACGTATCTACAAGTTCAGGACCGGTCACTTTTTCATGATTGACGAGAAAGCAGGCATAGTCTTTAACAGAAATGCCTGCCAGCATGATGACCAGCAGGATGACGAGGCTGTTGACTGCTACCAGCTTCGACAGTAACAGGTTTGCGATGCTTTTAATTCGCCGCAAATTTATACCCCATTCCTCTTACAGTTTGAATATAATCCTTCGGCGTTTTTTCTTTGATTTTTTCACGAAGATTCTTGATATGGACATCGATCGTCCGCTCTGTTACTGCCTTTTCGTTATTTTCGTAAATGGTGTCGAGTATCTGTGTGCGTGAAAGGATCTGTCCAGGATGTTGCATGAACATATGGAGAAGCCTGAATTCAAAATTAGTCAAATCGAGAGCTTGCCCATCTATCAGCGCCTGGCCTTTTGCAGGTTTAAGGGTAAGGCCAGTAAAAGTCAGCTTGCCGCATCTGCTCGCAGTCCGTCTTAATACTGCCTCGATCCGGACCATCAGCTCAGCAGGGCTGAAAGGTTTAACTACATAATCGTCAGCACCTAGCTTGAAACCTTCAATCCGGCTCTTTTCAGAAGCCTTTGCCGTAAGCATGATGACCGGCATCATGCTTTCAAGGTCATTGCGGAGCCATGTGCAAATCTCTTCACCGCTTTTTCCAGGAAGCATCAAATCAAGTAACAGGATGCATGGGTCATATTTCTCGATCATCTCCTGGGCGTCAATTCCATTATCAGCTTCGAGGACCTCATAGCCTTCATTCGTTAAATAAATTTTGACGAGTTTTCTTATTTTAGGATCATCTTCAACTACCAGCACACTTTTGCCAATCAGTTCTTTAATCACAAAATTAGATCACCCCTTCAGCTCTTAAGGCAGTTCCTGAAAATTTTAAAACTGAAACAAACTGTATGCTGACAGCCAGGCACTGATTTTCTGCATCTGGCCGGACAGTACGAGGAAGCCCATGCCCACCATAATCATACCATTTACCAATGCCAGCTTAGATAGGTATTTGTTGATCTTCTTGATCGCTTTTAGTGAATAAGAAATAACAAAAGAGATCACCAGGAAAGGCACGGCCATTCCAAGTGAGTAAGAAGTCAGCAGGTACATTCCTTGATATAAAGTATCAGAAGAACTTGCCAGCAGAAGGATGGAGGAGAGAGCAAGCCCGACACATGGTGACCATCCGCTTGCAAACGCCATTCCAAGGAAGACGGAGCTGAAAGCGCCTTTTGGTTTGGTCTCCGATTGAACTTTTTTCTCCATCATTAAAAATTTAATATTCAGCAGTCCGGCCATCTGCAGGCCGAAAACAATGATCAGCAAGCCGGCAATTTGCATGACGATTGTCCTGTAATTAGCGAAAACCTGTCCCAGGAACGATGCCGAGGCACCCATGATAATAAAAATCAAGCTGAATCCAATTATGAATCCAAATGAACGAGTGAAAAGCGTCGCCCGATCAACTGCAACCTTTGAACCTTCAATTTTCCCTCCTGTTAAATGGGTTATGTAAGCAGGGAGGAGAGGGAATACGCATGGGGAGAAAAATGATAAAATCCCAGCGGTAAAAGCAAAAAATAATCCAATATCAGTCATTGTCGTGTTCACTCCTTTTCTATCATCTATAATGTTATTTCTTTGTTAAGGAATAATTAAGGTAGAAATAATGTTTTATACCCCTATTGGTATTTTTTTATAATATATTGTATAATGACCGTGAGTGACTTTCAATTTATAGCTCTTTTTTCGGGAAAACATTAATAATCCCATTCGCTTGTTAGTATACTGTTTCATTTAAAAAAATAAAACCCAGGAGATTTCCCAGGTTTTAAAATCATCAAGGTTTAACAATAAAATAAACCCTGTGTGGTATAATGCTAATTAATGATTCAGGTTTCTTCTGATTCCGAAATAAGTGAACAGCGACACGGTTAATAAGATAACCATTGAAGCGATTTCAAACTTTACATCTCTATAGGTAATGGAATCCTCCTTGGTGAAGTACATTAAGCCAAAAATAAATACTGATAATACAATTACCGTCACGGCAATATCTAATTTCTTCAATTTATTCCCTCCAATCTATTAAGTAAAGGGGTGCGATCATTATGAATCTGGAACACTTAAAAACATTCATGGCTGCGGCAAAATATGAGAGCTTCTCCCAGGCAGGCAAGATGCTGAACCTTTCCCAACCTGCCGTCAGCCATCAAATCAGCCAATTAGAGACTTATTATAATAAACAGCTGTTTATAAGAGCCAATCGCAAAATAAGACTGTCAGAAGCCGGTAAGACCCTATACGAGCATGGCCAGCAGCTTCTTGCGTTAAGTGATAAACTTGAAAGCCTTCTCGCTGAGGGAGATTCAAATGAAACAATCAAGGTCGGCTGCAGCCATACAATTGGTGAATGCCTGATATCAAAAATGATCCAGGACTTCATAAAGTTGAATCCTGATATAGCCAGCCACCAGATCCAGGTCACAATCGGAACGTCCATCCAGATCACTGATTTGCTTTATGCGTCGGAAATCGACCTTGCTCTTGTCGAGGGACAAGCCGGCCGTTATAATTTCATTTCCCATGAATTCTATGATGACTTGCTCGTTCTTGGTGTAGCACCCCAGCTGAGGATGGATCCGGCAAACCAGGACCCTGAAAAGCTTGAGAAAATGACCTGGCTGATCCGAGAACCTGGCTGCGCTATGAGACAGGCTACGCTCGATTTATGGAAAGGCCTAAACATCGAGCCAAAATCCATCCTGATGTATAATAGCAACACACTCATCAAGGAAGGTGTTAAAAACGGGCTGGGTGTCGCTGTTTTTTCAAAGCTGGCCATCTGTCCTGAAGTTCAATCCAGACAGCTCATTGTCAGTCCTTTCAAAGACAGGGCACGTTTCCGCCCATTCTATCTGTTAAGGAAGGATAAACAGTTTAAGTCCAGCCTCCATGAAAGAGGATGGAATTTTATAAGAAATTTAGATGAAAATCCTAATGCTTCCTGTTAAAAAGACATTAGGATTTTTCTTTTATTCTTTATTTTGTTCAGCAATCTCCAGTTCAAGCTCAGTTTGGATCTTAAGGGCCTTGTGTGCATCAGATGCAAGATAATCGATGATCTGCTGTCTTTGTTCATCGGTCATTTTTGCTCCATTACCGGCCATACGGTCCACTACGGATGTCCACTGTTCTGCGCCTTTGCTTGAATTTTTCATGATTCGGCCAATATCGTGGCACTGCAGGCATGTTCCGAGGAAAGCTTCTTCATTAACGTCTTTTGGCTCTGGGAAAACTAGGGTAGAGGCTTTTTTAATCCTGTTTGCTTCTTCTTCATTCCCTTTTTGATAAGCCAGAATCTGCTCTTTTGGAACATTTGTTTTAAGTGCGATACCGTTTGGGTTCAACCCTACAGGAATGGTCTGTCTGAAATCCTTCTTTTTTGTTAAATCAATTTTAGTGAGCGTTTTATCGCCCCAGTTAGATCCGAACATCATGCTCCCGTCGGGACTCCATGACAGCCAGTGAATATTCTGTACTCCCCAGATCTTCCGGACAATTTTGTAATTATCCTTTGGATCAAGGACTGTCAAAAAGCCAGCGCCGTTTTGTGAAGTATACCAGTATCCATCTGGACCAAGGTAAGCAATGTTTGTACCCGCTCCGGTTTTTACTGTCTTGATAAACTTTAGTTTTGCAGTGTCAATGATTGAAATCGACCCATCATTACGGTTGCCTGTAACCAGATCATGCGTATTGCCCATAAAGCTTAAGTTAACTGGTTTAGGAATATCTCCAAATTTCTTTAAAAGCTTTTCTGTTTTAGCGTCATAAATCGCGACTTCATCGTCAGCAGTGTTGGCAACTGCCACATATTTTCCGTCATTGGACATGTCAAGACCGGAACCCGTCCCTTTGCCATAGTCAGTTTCTGTACGTTCAAGGTGTCTCATTTCCCCGGTATCAATATCGATAACAGTGATGAATGGTTCTGCCTGCAGGCTGACAAAGAGTTTTTTGCCATCAGGAGTCACATTTAAATCCCTGGGTTTTTTACCGACATTTTTGAACACCTTAATGAGCTTCGCTGTTTTTGCGTCAATCATGCCGACGGCTTCTACACCATTCAAGGAAGTGAAGGCGTATTTCCCGTCAAAAGAAAAGGTCATATGCTGTGGTGCAGGAGGCTTTTCGAAGCCAGGAAAATCAATGTCATGAGATTCTAAAGTTTCCATATTGATGGCTAAGACGCTCGTTCCGTAACGCTGTGTGGCATAAGCCCATGTTTGTTCCTTATTAAGGTGGATATGGTGTGGCGTACCTGAGCTTTGGATGTATTTTACAGGATTCCCGGTTTTGATATCCGCGATGGCAACCCCGTTACTAACTTCGTTAGCTGAAAGGATCCAGCCCTCGCCGTCCCAATCCATATTGTCTTCCGCATTTCCGTTCGGCTGGTCTTTCCACCAGTTAGAAGAATAGTCTTCGTGGAGTGGAGGAAGTTCCTTCACGTTTTTATTATCAAGTGATGTATCTTTTACTGCTGCCTCAGAACAGGCAGTAAGTGAAATTGACAGAAGTGCGAAAGCTGATAGTTTCAGGATATTCTTCATTTATGATTTCACCTCGCTTTGGATTCTTTAGAACCAACCAACAAGCAGGACTAATACGAGGGCAGCTGTTGTACCCCACGTAATCCATACTCCTGGATGTGTTAACCATTGAGTCTTATCATCCACACGTGAGATGCCCTGGGCCAGTCCGTACGGGCACACCTTACAGAATGAGTTCCTTGCCTTGTAGGATAAAGCTGTATATAAAACAGCAGTGGAAGTGACAAGGAAGAAATATTTATTCATTTTAAAGTTAACGATCGATTCCCAGATCGTAATGGGGTTATAGAAGTAACTTACTGTTGCGTAAGCCATGAAGAAGCTTACAATCATGGCAAGCAGGAATGTTACAGTCTTGCCTTTCTCTCCTAGTTTTGCTTCAATCTTATTCAAAAGCATGCTGAAGGTATTATGCGGGCATGCATACTGGCAAAACGCCCTGTACACGATCATCGATAGTGCCAGGAAAGCCATCAGGAACAAGAATAAGAAAACAAAGAATAAATAGCCGGCTTCATAGGATAATTCGAAACCGAACAAATACAGCTTTTCGTTGTCTATATCCATCCGGAAACCGTTCCAGAATGGAAGCGTGAAAATAATGATGAAAAATGCCCATCTTGAGATAGTTTTGCCCACGAGAATCCTCCTTTCCTTATCTGTAGTCCTTTAAGTATTCGTAGACCAGGTCGATTTCCTTTTCAGTGTAGAGGTGTCCGATAGCCGGCATTGTATTGCGGCCTTTTTTAATAACATTTTTAATATCTTCTTCTGTCATCCTGTCAGTCACCCCGCTAAGGTCCGGTGCTGCGCCAGTAGCGTGGCAGTTCAGGCATGTGCCCTCGAAGATCAGCTCTCCTTTATTGTCCTGTGGCGCCGCTGCAGGTTCGACCGCCAGTTTTCCCGGCATGAAGATCGCATATCCGATCGCCCAAATCGCTACAACGTAAAATACAGCTACAAGGAGCTTCGGCACTTTATTGTGTTGAATCTCAATGCCCGAGACAATGTCTGCCTCTTTGCTGTCATGCTGCTGATATTCTTTTTTCATGTTTTCCACCTGCCTTTTAATGGTGTGATAGGAACCCATCCCCTTAACTCGCCATGAGTCAGGGAATGGGCATTAAGACAATCTCAGTTATGGTCCATTGATTTTGCTTCTTTTTGTTCATTCTTATACTCTTCCAATCTTTCTTCTGTTGGCTTGAGGCTCATCAAGTAAGCTACAAGGTCATCCAGTTCCTGATTGGTCAGATAATCGAAGGATGGCATGATCGATCCAGGACTTGTCGACTGTGGATCGATCAAGTGCTGGCGCTGCCAGTCTTCATTGTATTTCAGGCCAACCCACATTAAATCTGGTCCTGTGCGGTTAGAACCCAAAAGATGGGGTAAATCATATTTGTAGTCGCCGCCCTGTGATACTGGTCCAAGGTTCTGGTTGGTATCTGCAGGCAATGCCCTTACGAATTGTGTATGGCACGTCTGGCAGCCGTTCTGGATATATACATCTCTTCCTCTTGCTTCAGCAGAATCCTCTGGATAGTTGCGGAGCTCGCCGCTCGCAGTCGCAGAGTTGATTTCCTGGTCGAAGAGGGGAAGGATGACCGTTCCGGCTACACCGAAGGTCCATAAAATCAATGCAACAATTAATACAGCTGATGGTTTACGTTCCAACGTGTTCCCTCCTCATTAAGCAGTAGCAGCTTGATGCTGTGCTTGTTGTTTTTTCTCAAGTTTCGCAAGTTTAATAGTTTTATACATATTCCAGGCAAGGAAGAACTGGGCTACATACATCATGGTTCCGCCAATTGCGCGGCCTTGTACGTATGGTTCCATCATCAATACAGTCTGCAGGAATGGAACACCTTCGATCCATGCGAATCCTTGAACAACACCCGCAATCCATAGTGAGAATGCGAATACCAGGAAGCCGACAGTAGAGAACCAGAAGTGAGCCTCCATTGCTCTCTTGCTGAACATTTCGCGTCCAACGATTTTAGGCAGAATATAGTAGATGGCAGCGAAAGATGTGAAAGAAAATGCGCCGAAGGGTCCCATATGTGCATGCCCGACTGTCCAGTGTGTGAACTTAATGACTGAACTTACAGATGGAAGGGCTTGCAAAGGTCCTTGAAGACATGCGAACAAATAGAAAATCGTACCCGCCATGGTAAAACGAAGCGGCACGCTAGACCTTGTCTGTGACCATGAACCTTTCATCGTCCCCCAGAAATTTGCCAGTACGGCCCAAACAGGAATCAACAGGACAATTGAAGGAATGACTCCAGCCTTAGAGATCCAACCAGGGATTGGCCCATTCATCAAGTGGTGAGGACCGTTCCATACATAGAAAGTAGCAATTGCCCAGAAACCAATCATGGATAACTGGTGGCTGTATAGCGGGCGGCCAGTCAATTTTGGCAGCAGGTAGTATATTTGCCCGACGCCGACTGTCGTCATCCAAAGACCGATTGCGTTATGTCCAAGGAACCACCCCATTAACCCCTGCTGTACGCCGCTTGGAATCCATTGTGCCGGGAAGTTGCCGACAATCCAGGTCAAAGGCAGCCATAGCAATGATCCAAGGAAATACCAGAGGCTGACATAAAGCATTTTCTCTGTTCTCTGGCCGACCGTCTTGAACAGGTTATAAGCTACAAGTCCGATTGCGACAAGAAGCTGAACATCAACCCAGAGCGGAAATTCACCATACTCGATGACCTCGGTTTGGCCGAATAGTAGTGCGAAGAAACCTTCCAAAATGACTATATTATAAAATACTAGTGCGAAATTCCCTAACTTTTCGCTATAAACTTTGGTTTTAGCGAGCTTAGGAATCATGTAAAACATTGATCCTACATACGCCATGGATAACCACGCGTAAATGACAAGCATTACGTGGGCAGAGCGAACGTGCCCGTAAGTTGTCCAGCGATTGTTCAACAATTCTGGCCAAATTTGTTTTGTTGCAGTAAGAAGTCCCATGCTCATGCCGATAATGATCCAGAAGACAGCAGCGATGAACCAATTCTTTGAAGAACTCCATTTTTCGTCTGTAAACATTTTGACACTCCCCTGTTCATAAAATAACCACAAATATTTCACAATTTCTTCACAATCTGCTATGTTACATGATACATCCGGAGGAGAAATAAAGTTATTCGAGTTTTTTATAGTGTTATCCAATTGTTTTATACATGCTCTCTAACTGGTGAAAATCGAGTTTTGGCAAAAAAAAACAGAGCGAAGATGATTCGCTCTGTTGGTGGAAGTTTAATTTTGTTCTTCTTTTTTATTATGCTTTTTGCGCAAAGTATCCAGGATGAAGATTATCAGGATAGGCACTCCGATGTAATAGAGGAAATCGAAGTAAAATCCCAGGGATTGATGTTCCATTTGTGTACCTCCCGAATTATTTTGAACACATTGTAATCCGAACGATTTTTTTTTACAACCCCCCTTTAATATACTCTGGACGGTTTCCGGAATTTCTGTTAGAGTAATTCGATAGTAATGAATGAAGGAAAAAAGGAGGTGTAGAAATGGCACCGGGAGCATGGATTTTACTATTTGTTATGATTGCATTCACCGCTTCAGCAGGGATCATCTGGGCCTGGAGCAGAAAAAACGGGCTTTATGATGAAAGTATTAAATATAGAATGCTCGATGAAGATTAATAAGCCTGATGATCACAATCTTTACAATCTGCTAAATTATAAGGGTTCATCGCATCAGGCCTTTTTCTTTTTGATTCCACTATAACTTCTTCTATTGAATTCTCTGTTCTTCTTCTATCTTTTCTTCTATTAAATAAAAGTATGTATATTCAAGCAGTCACTTTATTTTTTTTTTAATATAGCTTTAAGGGTTGGGTAAGTAGCAGTAAGTTGCTCTGCCATCAGAATATCTGTTTTATGAGCTTAAACAATACACAAATAAAAAAGTCACATAAAATTCATAAATACTGTTGACATCGAGATGGATATTTTATATTATATACCCTGTGAGGTATTAACAACGTAATCACGTTAGAAAACAAAATTATATTTTTTTAAAATAAATTATACCCTTTACCGTAATTTAAGAAAGGGAGTTAGATAATGGCAGAACAGAAAAAAACGACAATCATTTTATTCAGTGGGGATTATGACAAGGTCATGGCCGCTTACATCATTGCAAACGGAGCAGCTGCTTATGATCATGAAGTGACAATCTTCCACACATTCTGGGGATTGAATGCTTTAAGAAAAGATGAGCCAATTCAGGCTGACAAAGGCTTCATTGAAAAAATGTTTGCCAAGATGATGCCAAGAGGCGCGAACAAACTTGGATTATCAAAAATGAACTATGCAGGCTTTGGGCCAAAAATGATCAAGGATGTAATGAAGAAGCATAATGTAATGCCGCTTCCTGATTTGATTGAAATGGCTAAAGAACAGGATGTTAAGCTTGTTGCATGTCAAATGACAGTAGACTTATTTGGTCTTACGCAAGAAGAAATCATGGAGGGCGTAGAGTTTGCTGGAGTAGCCGCTTACCTTGCTGATGCAGAAGACGGGAACGTTAACCTGTTCATCTAATAGATACTTTAAATTGGAGGTCTACAAATGGAATCTGTAAAAACAAATTTCACAGTCGACGCAAAAGGGCTTGCATGCCCAATGCCGATTGTCAGGACGAAGAAAGCAATCAACAATTTAAATCCAGGCGAGGTTTTAGAGGTGCTCGCAACGGATAAAGGTTCTAGGGCGGATATCCAGGCTTGGTCTAAAAGCTCAGGAAACCAATATCTAGGAACAATTGAAGAAGGCGATGTCCTTAAGCACTATATCCGCAAGGGCGGATCAGGTGAAGAACAAGAAGAAACAAAATATCAAAACATAGTCTCAAACGAAGATGTTGTCAAAAAGCTTGAAGCAAATGAGGATGTTGTTGTCCTTGATGTTAGAGAGCCGGCTGAATATGCTTTTGGACATATTCCAAATGCGATTTCCATTCCTTTCGGTGATCTGGAAAATCGCGTGGCGGAACTTGATAAGTCCAAAACAATCCTTGTTGTTTGCCGCACCGGCAATAGAAGTGATATGGCATCACAGACACTTGCTAGCCAAGGTTTTGAAAAGGTATGGAATGTTGTGCCAGGAATGTCTGTATGGAATGGACCAACTGAGTCTAAAGTAAAATAAATTTTTTTGACAAAATGAATACCTTAGGAGGTAAAGTGGATTATGAGACCTATGACGTCTAAAGAAGTTACTAAAAAAGTTTTCAATAAAGAAGCACTTTTCATTCTTGATGTCCGTAACGAGAGCGACTTCAATGATTGGAAAATCGAAGGCGAGAACTTTGATTATTTGAACATCCCTTACTTCGATCTTCTTGACGGGGTAGAAGAAATCCTTGACCAAGTACCTGCAGATAAAGAAGTCCTTGTAGTTTGTGCTAAAGAAGGTTCTTCTGTGATGGTCGCTGAAATGCTTGAGGAAGCAGGACGAGAAGTGTCTTATCTTCAAGGCGGTATGAAAGCGTGGAGTGAACACCTTGAGCCAGTCAAGGTTGGCGATTTAAAGGATGGCGGATCAATGTACCAGTTCGTCCGCATCGGAAAAGGATGCCTGTCTTACGCAGTCGTTTCTAACGGTGAGGCTGCTCTAATCGACGCGACTAGAATGACTGATGTATACCTTGATTTTGCTAAAGAACTTGGCGTGGAAATCAAGCATGTATTCGATACACACTTGCACGCAGACCACATTTCCGGCGGCAGAAAAATTGCTGAAGCAACAGGTGCAACATACTGGCTGCCTCCAAAAGATGCTGATGAAGTAACATTTAACTACCAGCCTCTGGAAGATGGCAACAATGTAAAAATCGGTGAAACAAACATCGATATCAATGCGCTTTACACACCAGGCCATACAATCGGATCGACTTCATTTGTAGTAGATGAAAAATATCTTCTGTCTGGGGATATACTATTCATCGATTCAATTGGACGCCCAGACCTTGCTGGTAAAGCAGAAGACTGGGTAACGGACCTTAGAAACTCGCTGTACACACGTTACAAGCAGCTTTCAGATGACCTGGTGGTTCTGCCAGCGCACTTCATGATTATCGAAGAACTGAACGAAGATGGAAGCGTATCTGAAAAATTAGGCACGTTGTTCGCAAAGAACCATGGCTTGAATATCGAAGACGAAGCAGAGTTCAGGAAGCTCGTTACTGAGAACCTGCCTCCACAGCCAAACGCCTATCAGGAAATCCGTGAAACAAACATGGGCAAAATCAGTCCGGATGATGAAAAGCAAAGAGAAATGGAAATCGGACCAAACCGCTGTGCAGTAAGATAATTCTGTCCAGGGACGGTAATCGAAAAAATAATTTATAAACAACCAAGGAGGATTTTAACATGAACGTAGCAAAAGTATTAGACGCAAAAGGACTAGCTTGTCCAATGCCAATCGTAAAAACTAAGAAGGCAATCACAGACCTTCAATCTGGAGAAGTTCTGGAAATTCATACAACTGATAAAGGCGCTGTAAAGGATCTGGCAGCCTGGGCACAGTCAACTGGAAACGAACTGCTGAAGCATGAAGAGGAAAACGGTGTGTTCAAATTCTGGATGAAGAAGGCCTAATTGAACGAAAGGGGAGCTTGTCTCCCTTTTCTTTTGGCTTTTTTAAGACGGCTGTCCATGTAAGTAGTTTTTATAAAAAGGAGGAAGCCCGATGGATTTCACGTATCTTATTGTCATCTTTCTTATTGGTTTTATCGGCTCTTATATATCCGGGATGGTTGGAATCGGCGGTTCAATCATTAAATACCCAATGTTATTATACATTCCGCCATTGTTCGGCATTGCTGCATTCAGTGCGCACGAGGTTTCGGGAATCAGTGCTGTCCAGGTTTTCTTTGCAACCATTGGCGGTGTCTGGGCATACCGCAAAGGCGGCTACCTGAACAAGACATTGATCATTTATATGGGATCCGCAATCCTAGTCGGTTCCTTGATCGGAAGTTATGGTTCACGCTTCATGTCTGAGGGCGGCATCAATCTAATTTACGGTATCCTTGCATTGATTGCAGCCATCATGATGTTCGTCCCAAAGAAAAACGTCGATGATATCCCGCTTGATCAGGTAACATTCAATAAATGGCTGGCCGCATTCTTCGCGTTCATCGTTGGTGTGGGAGCAGGTATCGTTGGTGCAGCCGGTGCGTTCCTGCTAGTGCCAATCATGCTGGTTGTGTTAAAGATTCCTACTCGAATGACAATAGCAACATCACTAGCGATTACCTTCATTTCCTCAATCGGATCAACTGTCGGTAAGCTAGCAACCGGCCAGGTAGAATTTTGGCCAGCGTTGATCATGGTAGTAGCAAGTCTGATTGCCTCACCACTTGGTGCAAATGCAGGCAAAAAAGTTAACACGAAGATTCTGCAATACATCCTTGCAGTACTGATCCTCGGTACAGCAATCAAAATCTGGATGGATATCCTTTAAGACACGAAAAAGACTTCGCTCCGGCGGAGTCTTTTTTAGTGTTTTGATACCTTATGGTGTGTTACTGGTTTTGTTAAAGACTTCGGAAAACTCTAAAGTCAGTAAGTTTTTAGGCCTTGAGAGGAAATTGGGAAATGACTTTAGACAGCTTTTGAGGAGGAGAAGCCTGCGCTGTCGAGAAATCTCTGCTATTAAGACAGCTTTTAAGGCAGAGCGGCGAAAGCTGTCAAGAAACGTCTGTAATTAAGACAGCCTTCATGATGAAAGAGTGAAAGCTGTCAAGAATCTCCCGTTATTAAGACTGCTAACAACCAAAGTTGTCTAAAAAGTTATGTCTAAGCAGCAAAGGCAGTTGTAATTACTCTACAGAAAATTGGTTTATTATGGCAGTATAATGAAATTAAGTCTTTTGATTCACCTATAAAACTAGCAAATAAGTAATTCTCCCTATTTAGAATATACTGAATATTTTATATTATTTAGGAAATAGAAATATTCCAATAGGGAGTGAATGAATTGTTAAAAGTCCTTTCCACTTCGGCGTTATCCCTTGCTTTAGCGGGCAGCGCAGTATTTGCGGGAGTCCATGCTAATGATTCCGCAGTCAAACCACAAAGTAAATATGAACTAAGCCTTGCTCACCATGTAGGTGCTGCGCCAGAGCTTGTTGATAGAGCCAAGGAATTAGGAATCGATATTTCCAAGGTCGATCCTGCAGAGAAAATTGCCCAGACTGGAGCGAAATTCCAGGAGCCTGGTGATAAGCATGTAGCTTACAAGGAAGCAACTGGTGATATCCCGGTACTGGTTATTTTGGCTAAGTACAAGGATGGAGATGAGCCGGTTGGCGACATGAAGGGTCAAGTCCCAGCTCATTATTATGAAGATTTAATTTTTGGAAGCGAATATAATCCTTACGAGCTGCCACAATTCCAAAAGTATGATGGCCCAGATGTTCCAAAAGATCGTACGATGCAAAATGCTTATAAGGAATCAAGTTACGGAAAAACAAACCTTATCCGCAAAGAAAACACTGAATTTGTTTGGGTTGAGCTGCCAAAGGGTGCCTCTTACTATCTTGACCAGGAAGGAACATACGCTGAAGGCGGAGTGTACAAGCTTGGTAACGTAAATGGAGACGCACATACTGGCGAATTCATCCGTGACCTGTTAAAAGCAGCGGATGGTCAAGTGGATTTCTCTAAGTATGCAGATGAGAATGGAGAGGTTCCAAACGTATTCGTCGTCCACGAAGGAACTGGAGCGGAATACAGCCGTGACCCGGCACAATTCTGGTCTCATAAATGGAGCCTGTTAAGTGCACTTTACTATGGAAAATACTATGAAACTGGCAAGACTGCACCTCAGTATGAAGGAATCAGCCAGGGCGCATGGATTGACAGGACAGTCAAAGAAGACATGACATACGATGGAGTAGTCGTTAACAACTACAATATCCAGCCAGGTATCGGCGGTAACGTAGCTGGTTTCGACGCAGCGACAAACACTTATAAAGAAGAAGCGAAGACAGGTCCATTCCCAGTACAGACTGGCGTTTATGCACACGAATTTGGACATGCACTAGGATTGCCTGATTTCTATGACACTCTTTACTCATCAGAGGGAGTAGGAAACTATTCCATGATGGCAGGCGGATCATGGATGCGCTATCCGAATAAGGCGGAGTACGGCGGAAACTCACCGACACACTTCGATCCATTCTCAAAGGTTTTCCTTGGATGGGCTAATCCAATCGAAGTCAAGCCAGGTGAAGTTAAGCAAATCACCTTGCCTGCTGCAAACAAAGCAACAGCAGATAACGGTATCGTGAAAATGGAAGTGCCGGGTTCTAATGGCACTGAATACTTCTTGTTCGAAAATATGCAGCAGGATGGCTTCAACAAAGGTATGGTCCGTCAGGGTGAAAACGCTCATGGTTTAGTGGCATGGCATGTTGACGAAAATGTCATCAACCTGTACCAGACAGCTGGCTTCCGTCCGAACAATGTTGAAAACTGGATGAACAAGCGCTTCCAGTACAATCAGTCACAGACTGCGAGCAATGGGGATGTGGTAACTCACTACGGATTGTCAGTCCTTCAGGCAGATGGCTTGTATGACCTTGAGAAGAACCTAAACCGCGGTGATGCTGGTGACTTCTTCAAGACTGGCAGCAAGATCACTCCTGTTTCAGGAAATGTACACACTGGTTCTTACTACTTCTGGAAAGGCTTAAGTGATACACCTGCTGATTCCGGAATCCATGTGACTGATATCAAGGAAAACAAAGATGGTTCCATCTCAGCCAAATTCTTCTATAACTTTAATTCAAGTGTAAAATAAGGCTAAAAAAACCTGAGCAGGAGATATTCCAGCTCAGGTTTTTTTGTTGCTCGGCACATAAATATCCAGATGACCTGGAAGGACTTTTGCGCTGAATGGAAGCGGTTCGCCTTCTTCACCGTCGATATTGACCGCATGTGCTTTGTCGGACGAAACATTAAGAAAGGAAGTCCGGAAATATTCCACATCCTTGCTATCTTCCAATTCCCCCCTCAAAAGTGAAGGAATGAGTGTGGCGATTTTTGGGACAGACATCTTTTTTATGATGAAAGTGTGCATTTTGCCGTCATTCACATTCGCTTCAGGTGCAAGGGCCTCGAAACCGCCAACGGAATTAGTGAGGGCTGCAAGCAAAAGGAAAGTCTGGCCTTCCCATTTCCCGCCGTCATGTTCAACACAGATCTCAATAGCTTCCCCACTCAGGAAGGATTTTGCTCCTTCCATAAAATAAGCCAGTGATCCGAGTCTGGTTTTTTGTTCCGGGCTGACATTATAAGAGGCTTCCGCTATCGCGCCAACAGCTAAAACATTGGCAAAATAATACTCATTGACCTTCCCGATATCTACAGGACGAAGATATTGTTCTTTCAAAGTGGCAATCGCCTGATATGGCTCGAGCGGAATATTGAGCGCCCTGGCAAAATCATTGATGGTGCCGAGCGGGATGATACCAAGAACGGGACGATGTGCCTGTTCGGCAAGACCGTTGATGGCTTCATTGATCGTCCCGTCACCGCCCATTGCAATTACTGCATCATATAAAGCCACACAGGCTTCGGTGGCAAACGCGGCAGCATCGCCTTCTTTCTCCGTTTCTTTTACATCAATCATGTGAAAAGCTTCTTGCAGGGTTTCTTGTATTTTCTCCACATAGTCCTTCGCTTTTTCTTTTCCAGACGATGGATTGACGATAATCATAGCCTTTTTCATGTTCTTACCTCCGTTGCTGGCTTCCGCGTTACTGAGGCCAAAATTCATTTAGCCTTGCTGAAGCTTTTCTTCCTCAGCTGCAATACGTCATCAGCAGGCTGAGGATTCTTGCCATATAACTTTTTCGAGTTAAAAGCATGGATTTCCTGGTAAACGTATTTCATCCGTTCGAATACCCATTCGTCGGTTCTTGGCGATGGAGCCCAGCTATAAATATCCATTTTATTCAGTTCCCCAGTGACAGCATGGATTCTTTCATACTGAATAGAACCCATTTCCTTGAATCCATTTCGCTGGTAAAAATCGATCCGCTTTAAAGAATCGGGATCGCTGGCATTTTCCGGCTCGACTTCGAGAATGATGGCTTTATTCTTTTGTTTAAGTCTGTCCAAAAGCCTGGAACCTGTACCCCTGCTTCTTCTGCTGCCGCTTACCAAAATATAATCAATAAAAATAAAATCCTGCTGTTCAAGGTAAACAAGGACATATTCCGGTCCTTCTTCTTTTTTATATACTTTTTCCTTTTCGGTAAAAAGGGATTCAAAATGTTTTTTTGATTTCATTTCACGGGCCGGGAAGTATTCCAACAGCTTTTCATGCCAGTCTTTAATCACGTTTGGTGCTCCTTTATAGTAATTTGGATTTACCATCTTGATGGAAACTATAATTACATACCTGAAAAACAAGAATATTAAACCATTTTTTTGAAAATAGTAGTTTGAAAAATTACTATTTTGGAAATATATAAGTCGTTATACTACTTTTTTTAGTGGAAGCGGGGAGCTTTTAATGGAGAATACAGAAAATAAAAAAGAACAGCTAACAGCCATATTGGGATGGAGTCTTCCTGCGATCGAAGCTATGGATAAGCTTGGCCGTCCATTCGTCGTAGTAGGTCCGCCTGATTTCCAGGAGTTTGCGGATAAGCATGAAATTCAATTTATTGGCTGGGAATTCGACCGTTTAAATGAAAAATCGACCGAGCTTTATGAAAAGCTCAGGATGCTCAACACTAGGCTCGCTGTCCCGATTTATGAAGAAACGGTCGAATGGGCCGGGGCGCTAAATGCAAGATTTACAGGAGACCCTAGAATCTTTAATCGTTCACTTCTGCTTCGGGACAAAGGGCTGATGAAACGTAAAGCACAAATTGCAGGTATGAGAGTCGGAGTTTTTGAAGAGGCATATGACAAGCAGGATGTATACAGATTCCTGAAGCGGGTTAATGAGGCATTGATTAAGCTGGATGGCGATCCGAATGACCCTATTCATGTAAAGCCGCTTAATAAAGCGGGTACAGTCGGGCACAGGATGATCAGGGAAGCAAAAGAGATTGAGATGATGGATGACTCTGAGTTTCCATGTCTGATGGAAAGCCATCTTGATGGCCAGGAATTCTCTTGTGAAGTTTTTATCCATAATGGAAAAATTCGCTTTCTGAATATCACGGAATATGTACAGCTAGGCCATTCGAATTTTGTGCCAGCCTCTCCTTCTCTAGAGGAATGGAGACCGCAAATCAGGGCAGAGATTGAGAAACTGGTAGAGTCCTTCGAAATAAAATACGGCGTCATCCACCCGGAATTTTTCATTTCCCCGGACGGAAAAATCAATTTTGGCGAAGTGGCTGCCAGGGTTCCGGGAGGGCATATTTTCGAACTGATTGAAAGGGCTTATGGCTTCAGTGCTTTTCAGGCGCAAATTCTCTGCAGTGATCCACTGACAACCGAAGAGGAGCTCGAAGCCTTTTTCCCTGAAGAAGTTGTATCTGCAAAAGGGTTTGCGGGAAGCCTCATGGTCTATCCCCGTGTACAGCTGATTGAAAAGCTGAATGTCCCAACTGAATTGAAGGAAAATCCATACTTCGAAAGACATGATATGTTCATCCCTGTTACTTCAAAGGTGGCTGAGCGGGTAGGGTTCGGAAACCATTACGGAACGATCTTTTTCTTTGGCGATGACAGCACAAAGATGAGAGAGCTTTTGAAAGAATACGAGAATTACGATTTTTATTTATAAGGGAGAAGAGCAGCGATGAGCAATGATATGACTATTATAAAAGACAGATTCAACCAGGCGCTCGACACTCTTGACCAGGCAAGACCCTTCGCCAAAAGCATGTACCAGACAAATGTATTCCAGCTTGCAATAGAACTGGCCTCAACGGACGAAGGACTGTCTCATCTCTATGACAAGGCCTCTTTATTTGATCAGGCTGGTGTTTTTAACAGCGGTCCCTGGGAAAATCCTGAAAAATTGCAGCCTCCCTTTGTTGGTGGTTCCCTGAAGGTTAAGGGAGTAAACTCCATTGTGGAACTTCTTAGCGAAATGAGGATGCTCTCGATTGCGAAAGGTGACTATCAGCATGAGCTGGTTTCAGCGGAGGAAGCGAGGGAATTTTTGAATGAGGTACTGGCGCTGAACCTGGACCTTCTTTTTCCTCCTGAAACCGAGGAGGCGAGGATTGAACATGGTGAACATATTGAAAGGGCACAGCGGTTATTCCGTTTTCTTGGCGAAGAATTAAGCTTTAAGGCGATTGCCAATAATCTTGTGGAAGAGATTGAGCGGCTGGCCGTCCAAAGACCGATCATGGTCAACAGGATCATTAAGATGATTGAGTCGGCTGAACAGTTAATGGAAACCGGAATTGAGGGCCAGGAACAAGAAACAATCAGAAAATACCATAATGCTTTTCAGGCTCCAAGCCCTTTGAGCCGGGAAAATCAAAGCCAGAGAGATTACCGGGTCAGACTGAAGGATGCCTATCAGGAAGAGCTGGAAACTGAAGCAAAGGCTTTTGCGGCTTCAATGAAGGATACTGGTCTTGTTTCCCCATATCATGCCGTTTACATTCGGTTTATAAACCGGGCGCATCCAGAACTGGTGCCGCTTGCGCTTGATTTGTCTGAGACTGGCGTTGCCAGCTACAATGCCAACCAGCAGTTGGTTCATGACTTGATTCAGCTGTCGATTTTTCCGGAAACAAGGCAATCAATTTATGGCCTTGCCAAAATGCTGGACAGGGGCGTCCTGACACAGGAGCCCATTCTGCCGGGAATTCGCCGGCTATTCGAGCTTCCAATCCATCATGAGGTCAAGAGGGCCCTGATGAAGAAAGAATTTGAGCAAGGAGGCATTTCTCCGAACGGAGTTCTTGTGGCCGGAACAGTCAGCGTGCTTGGCCAGCCACTTGGAATCGGACAGGGCCTGAATCCTACATGCCAGTCTGCAAGGGCGATCAGCCTTTGGGCGCAGCATGGAATCGGCCAGCTGTTAGAGTATATTGCCAGAGCTGCAAGGGATAATGATATTGATATGACCTTCGAGGGAGAGACAATCCATTCGAGCCAGATTGAAGGCGGTGTAGCGGACAAGATTGACATGGAGCTGGATCCCGTTTCCGTCGTACTCGTTCCGCATCTTGATAAAATCTATAACGAAATGATGAAAAGAACACTTCTCAGGGGAGAAGATGGGCATAAATGGGTGAACCCTGAATTTTATGGAGAATGGATCCCAAGGGGGTTCATCAATGTAGTCGATCCCATAACAGGAGCAGTTTCCAATTATCAGGCATTTGTGAAGCTCTTTTATGCCACCCACCATCCAGACTACAATGAGGGATATGAAATGATCTATCCTAATCCAGTGGGGATTTTCATTACAAGTGTAAATGCGGAACTAATGGGGCTGCATGCAGTTTCCATTCAGCGAATCACCAGGGATGAGCAAGGGGAGTACCGGGTTTATTTCTATAACCCTAATAATGACAGCGGCCAAAATTGGGGGCAGGGCATTTCGCCTGCGGTCCAGGGAAATGGAGAATTAGAAGGGGAATCCTCTCTTCCATTCCATGAGTTCCTGGCACGTATGTATGCATTCCATTATAATCCTTATGAACAAGGAGAGACCTATATGGTAGAGGACTCGCTTGTAAGTGAAGTTGAAGCGCTGGCAAAGGAAAGCTGGGGCAAGTCCTACCCAGCCTGGATATAAAAAGTTTAATATGGAACAATTACCTGTTATCGGCAGTATGCTGATAACAGGTTTTTTATTATGTCTTAAAGGGTTCATCTACTCGAAGCAGAATATAAAGTATACGTCTATTTTTCAACTTACCCAGTATTTCAGTCTTTTTTTGGCCATTATGATTAAGGGAAGGATTCGATCAGAAAGGGTAGGAGATATGGGATATATATTGAAAACTGCAGATTCCTCGTTCCGCAGAGCTTTATACCAGCTATGGGGCTGTGCTGAAGAGCAAAAAATACATTTTCGGGAGACGGTGCTGGAAGAGGCGGCAATGCTGCTGGGTGAAAAAAAAGGGTTGGAATTTCTGTATAGCTACGCAGCTGTCTTTGAACCCGCAGGAGTTTTTACTGGTACCGTCTGGGAGGATTTAAAGGGATTGAATCCCAGTCTTACAAGGGGAACACTGCTGGCAGGAGGGACCATGGCTGCAGCTGAAGCGCTGAGCAATTTGAGGATCCTGGCATTGGCAAGAGGGGTATATATTAATCCTGAGATGACTTCATCAGAGGCGACAGGATACCTTGAGAACCTGCTGGCCCTGAATATCGACATACTGGCATTGGGAGAGACGAAAAAGAGTCAAAAAAGGTGGAAAGATAAAGATGACTGCGCGGGTTCATTGATGAGATATCTGGCTTCATGCTGTTTTTCTCCGAAAATTTTCGATTTACTGGAACAGGATATAACCAATCTTGTAGCTCAGAGGCCAATAATAGTCCGCGAAATAATCAGCATGGCCAATAGTGCGTGCAATCTGGCGCATGGGAATGTCAGCAGCCACCCAACCCTTCATGCATGTCAGCGCTCTCTCTTTTTCCCCTCTGAACTTGCCCGAAGGCAGGGGGACTATCTTAAGGAATTAAAAAATGCAGGTGATCTTGTTCTATTAACAGAGGCTTCACAATTGAGGGATTCAATGCTGGAGTCAGGTCTGGTATCATCTTATCATGACACTTTCCTCCAGTTTATTTCTAAAGAAAAACCATATCTTCTTGAGGTCTTTTTCGGTAAAAGCTCCGCTGCTAGAGCGGCTCTTAAAAGAAATTTTCCATTAATCCGCAAGATTACAGAGGAAATCACCGGTAAAGAAGCAAGCCAGAGTATTTATGGTTTATATCATATGTTTGAGCGGCAGGTATTTAGTGCTGAAGTAGTCAGAGAGCTTGAAGCATTAGTCAGTGACCAATCAGCAATGGTTAATCTCTTTAATGAAAACAACAGCAATCGCCTGACGCTTAGAGACCAAATTTTAACAGGGCTGATCAGCATTTTGGGGCATCCGCTAGGAGCAGCACAAGGATTTAATCCGACATGCCAATCAACAAGGCTTCTGAGTTACCTGTCTCAGAAATATCCTTATAAATTGATCAGCATGGCCCGGAGATTATTGACTAGCGGAGAAATCGAAATTCAATTTGAGGGGAAAGCAATTTCTTCATCAGATCTCGTGCGTTGCGAGCTAAAAGATGTAGGTCATATTGACTCTCTGTCAGCAGTCATGCTTCCTCACCTTGATGCTATTTATGGCGAGATGCTTAAAAGAGCTGCCGGCAGGGATTCCGATCCCCACAAGTGGGTCAATGGCCAATTCCATATGGCAGGTGTTTTACCAGGCTTTGCAGAACGGAATAAGTATAATGAACAGGAATTTGCAAATCTTTTCCAATATTTTTATGTTGCAGGGGCAGAAAGTATAAACAAATATTTGCCGCAGCCAGCAGGAATCCTGATGTACGACAGGAACGGCAACCTTCTTGGCCCGCATGCCATTCTTATACAAAGAATTGAACCCACACAAGATGGGGATTTAAGGGTTTACTTTTTTAATCCTAATAATGACAGCCATCAGCACTGGTACAATGGCGTCATGACGAGTGTTAAGGATTACGGTGAACGACATGGCGAGGCATCACTTAGATTTGATGATTTTATAAAATGCTTGTATGCCTTTCATTTTCCTGAACAATCCTCTGCAGACCAATAACCTGGCCGGGAAGCATATGCTGTCCCGGTTTTTCATTTGGTTTGGTTTCTAAAGGTAGTTGCCATGATCTTTTAAAAAAACGAAGAAATACTGTGCTTCAGTGAGCTAGACAGTGATTTTCCTGCAGTATCCATTTAAATTGGGTTAAAAGGGCTGTTTTGCTGTTCTTTTCCTGCTTTACAACTCGAAAGGCAGAGGAGTATGATTACTACAGTTTTAAAAAATATACTCTCTTTTTTGGCTAAGGTTTTACGAAAAAGAGTCTGATTCAATGAGTTTCATATTTCTAAATCGCTGAATCCAAAAAGGAGCGGGGGAACCAACTGCGTGGATTTAATCCACTTGGGGTGAAGTCTTGAAAAAGGCGGGGCTATTCTGAGCCCTAATCCGACAGCTAACTCCGCAAGCGTTGCAGAAGAGGAAGATGAAGCTTGTGTGACGATTATCCAAAAGTCCACAAGGCTGCTATCTTTTAGCCTCTGGGGGCTTTTTTGTTTTGCGTGATTTTAAAAAGGCCGGCTTTTTATAATCCCTAAAAGACAAAGTCCCTGCTAAGAAATATTAGACGCATAATTCCTCATACTAAGGAAAGAAGGAAGACACCATGCGCAGGAAATTGTTTATTATGCTTGACCCTCCAAAGATACTTGTCTTGGGTTTCGGAGCGATTATCCTGATTGGGGCATTGTTGCTGTCACTGCCATCTGCAACAACTGATGGCAAGGGACTTTCGCTGCTTGATGCATTATTCACAGCAACATCCGCCACCTGTGTGACAGGACTTGTAGTTGTTGATACCGGCGACACGTTCACCACCTTTGGAGAAGTGGTCATCCTGTCGATGATTCAGGTCGGCGGATTGGGATTCATGAGCTTCGCTACATTGCTCGCATTCATTCTAGGAAAAAGAATTTCATTAAAAGAAAGATTGGTCATCCAGGAAGCGTTCAACAACGCAACGGTTGAAGGAGTCGTAAGGCTTGTAAAAAGAATCCTGATTTTTACAGCCGTCGCCGAAATTGGCGGGGGAATCCTTCTGTCATTGAGATTTTCACAGGACATGGCTGCTGGAAAAGCTATTTATTTCGGTTTCTTCCACGCAATTTCAAACTTTAATAATGCCGGGTTTGACTTGATGGGAGATTTCAGGAGCCTTACCGCCTATGCTGAAGATCCCATCGTAAATATTACGGTGATTTCACTGATCAGCCTGGGAGGCATAGGCTTCATCGTAATGAATGAATTGTTTGAATACCGAAGCACCCGTCGGTTGTCCCTCCACTCAAAAATGGCACTGGCTGTTTCGGGTTTTCTGGTAGCTGGCGGTACCATCCTGGTTTTTATTCTGGAGTATAATAACCCAGCTACCCTGAAGCCGTTATCAGCGGCTGGCAAAATATTCGGGGCTTTTTACCAGGCTGTCACACCAAGGACCGCCGGATCTAATACCTTAAGCATTCCGGATTTACAGCAGTCAACCTTGTTTTTGATCATCTTCTTGATGTTCATCGGCGCTTCACCGGGATCAACTGGCGGAGGAATCAAGACAACCACGCTTGCCGTCTTGATCGGTGCCGTCAAATCGCAAATTCGCGGCAGGGAAGATGTAACTTTCTTTGGAAGAAGGATGGATTACAGTATTGTTTCGAAATCTTTGACTGTTACTCTCATAGCTATTTTCTTGGTAATATCCATGACAATGGTGTTGACCATCACAGAGCAGGGAAAAGACTTTCTGATGATTTTTTTTGAAGTGGTGTCAGCCTTTTCAACGGTTGGGCTTTCAATGGGCTTGACGCCGGATTTGTCACCATACGGAAAGATATTCATTTTAATTACAATGTTTGCAGGCCGGGTTGGTCCATTGACACTCGCGTATGCAGTGGCAAGAAAAAGAAAAGAGGATCATTATCGTTATCCAGCTGGAAAAGTGATGATTGGGTAGGAGGATTATATTATGGCAAGGCAATTCGCAGTAATCGGGATGGGCCGTTTCGGGTCCAGTGTAGCAATCACCCTGTATCATGAAGGACATGAAGTACTGGCTATTGATAAGAGTGAACAGCATATCGAGGAATATAAAGAGTTTGTCACGCATGCAGTAATCGGGGATTCGACCGACGAGCAAACATTGAGGGCAGTCGGGATCCGTAACTTTGATACCGTCATTGTGGCAATCGGTGATGACATTCAGGCTAGTATCCTAACGGTTCTTATTTTAAAAGAAATGGGTGTATCCAATGTCGTAGCAAAGGCCCTCAACAAGCACCATGCACAGGTGTTGTTCAAGGTTGGCGCGGACAAAGTCATCTTCCCGGAACGGGATATGGGGGAGAGGGTTGCCCACCAGCTGATGGCTTCACCGAATGTATTGAATTTCATTGAGCTTTCCGATGACTACAGCATCGAAGAAATCAAGCTGCCAATGAGCATGGCCGGCAAAAATCTGATTGAAATCAATCTTCGTGCTAAATACAATATCACGGTAATTGGCGTTAAAACTGGGAACAAGGTTGATATTTCGCCAGATCCGGAGAAGACGCTGAGAGCAGAGGATATCCTGATTGTCCTTGGGGAAAATGGCGATTTGAACAGGTTTACAAAAATTAAATAATAACGTCAAGCAGGCTGGGAAAACGGCCTGCTTTTTCTATGTGAACATTATTTTGAAAATTAGTAAAAGAAAGACTTTGGGTTTTGCCATTAACAAAAATGGGTGCTGGTCGATGAAAAAGATATAAATTTTATTGAAAAAGGGGCAGGACAACAAGATGAAACGAATCATGCATATGTTTATAAGTGCGATTTTACTCTTAGGAGTGCTGGCGGGATGCACGAATACAGAGTTGAAGGCAAAGGAAAGGGTGAAGATTGGCATTATGTTGTCTGACGTCGGACTTGGTGACCAATCTTTTAGTGATGCCGCATTTGCGGGACTGACAAAAGCGAGGGACGAACTCGATATTCTTTTTGATTATCGGGAGCTGAAGGAAGTCGGCAGCTATGAAAAGGGATTTACAGAGCTGGTGGAGGAGGGAAATGACCTTGTCATCGGGCTCGGTTTCATGGTCCTCGAAGACCTTGAAAAAGTCGCGAAAAAATATCCGGAACAGCAATTTGTTCTGGTCGACTCGGTATCAGAGCTAGATAATATCACATCCATTATTTTTAAAGAAGAACAGGGCAGCTTCCTGGCCGGTGCGGTTGCCGGGATGGCCACCAAATCAAATGTCGTCGGTTTTGTCGGCGGCGCCGATGTTCCGCTGATCCGCAAGTTTAAAGCCGGATTTGAGCAGGGTGTAAAAGCAGTGAAGCCTGATGCAGAGGTAAAGGTTGCCTATGCCAATGATTTTGGCAATGCCGAGCTTGGAGGCAAGATTGCTTCCGGTATGGTGGATGACGGTGCGGATGTACTATACGCTGCGGCTGGTTTTACCGGAGTAGGCGTATTGAAGGAAGCGCAAGCCAGGAAAAAATTTGCGATTGGCGTGGATAGTGACCAGTACTTTTTTGCCGAAAAAGCGATCATTACGTCAATGCTTAAAAATGTGGACATCGCTTTATATGAAGCCGTAAAGGAGTTCCAGTCAGGGAAGAAGCTGAAATCAAGGCAGATTGAGCTCGGCATTAATGAGAAGGGTGTTGGGCTTGCCCCGATCCGTGTGATCAAGCTGACTCCAGAACAAGAAAAGGACCTGAAAGAACTGGAAGCAAAATTATCGACGAATGAAGTTTCAATTCAGCTGGATTAACAGCTGCAACTGGGGGAACCAACATGACAATCAAAAAGAAATTACTATTGAATTTATTGCTCGCTATCGGCTTATCGATTGTGATGATTTCTTTTATCATCTATAGAATGCTGATGGTCCAATCATCCAATCAAGACTATGTGCAGGTTCTGCTTACGGTACAGAATCTCCAGGCTGAAACCTCGGCCACGAAGCAATCGCTCAGCAATTTTTCCTTCAATCCAACCGAAGGGAACAGGCAGGAAGCTTTGACGAAAATGAAGAAAACCTCGGATATTTTCACACAGGCTGAAGGATTGATCCAGCAAGAGGACAGCAAGAAAGTGTTGGGTAAAGCTTTTGAAAAGTTCACAGCCCTTAAGTCAGAAGCTGAAAAAGCACTTGATGGCAAGGTCAGTGCTGAAGTGAAGCGTCAGTCGCTGCGCAGTGAAGGTGTCCTGAACGACTTGCACCTATTGAATATCCAGGTTAATGACTATTACGATTATCTGCAGGAGGACTTGAAAAACCAAATTCAATTCATCATATTGTCGGCCATCATCGGCAGCATCCTGCTAGTAGTCATCGCCGGGGGAATCGGGATCAGGCTGACAAGCTCAATCACAAGGCCCTTGAAAAAGATCGCTATTAACGCCCAAGAAATTGCCAAAGGCAACTTAATGATTGAAAAAGTCTCATACAAGCATAAGGATGAGCTTGGAACCTTGAACGAGTCATTCGACATGATGGCAGCACAATTGACATCCTTGCTGCAAAAGGTGAATATGGCCAGCAAGGAAGTGGAAGATTTCGCGCAGGAAATAGAACAGGAAAATGTATCGCTTACAGAGATTTCGAATCAGGTTGCTGTATCAACGGATGAGCTATCCGCAGGAGCCCAGACTGTCTCTGAAGATTTACAGCAATCTGTCGAACTGATTGACGAAATGGATAAGGAAATCATGCTGAATCTAGATCACACCCAGGAATCTTCTTCATACAGCAAGGAAGCCGTGGAAGCAATCAGCAAAGGCAGAAAAGCGATAGAGGGGCAAAAGGTTTTGATAACGGAAAACAAAGAAGCCTCGTATTCTATCCAGGCAGCAACAGATCAATTCGTAGGATATGCAGCAAAAATTGAAGACATGGCCAAGTCTGTTTCAGCCATCGCTGCCCAGACCAACCTGCTTGCGTTGAATGCAGCCATTGAAGCTGCAAGGGCCGGCGAGGCGGGCAAAGGGTTCGCGGTAGTTGCTTCAGAGGTGAGGAAGCTGGCTGAAGAATCAAATAAAGCAACAACGCAAATTTTTGATATGGTCAACCTTCTAAAGACAGGTCTCGATGAGATTGGGGAAGCGGTGAACAAAGGCGGGGCAATCGCTGATGAGCAAATGGCATCGATGAATCTGACTATGTCCGCATTTGAAAATATCGAAACAAAAGTAGGCAGCATCTCGGAAAAGGTATTCCAGCTTGTGAAAGGTATGGAAGCTTCGAAGGAACTAGGAGCCAGGGTTCTCCATAATGTCGAATCTATCAGTGCTGTCGTCGAAGAAACCGCCGCTGGAAGCGAAGAAATCTCGGCATCCACAACTGAACAATTATCCGCATTTGGCAACCTGTCCAAAAAAGTGACAGACCTGAGGAAGCTGACAAATGAGCTAAACGGATCCGTTTCCGTATTTAAATTTAATAAGTGATTTTAAAAGTATCATAGCTTGGGCTATGGTACTTTTTTATGCTAAGGAGTAAAAGCGATGGCGTTACAGATAGATTTCAATTCTATGTAAATCAAAGTTTGGCCGATGTATGATTAGGTGGTTGATATAATTAAGAATGTGGTCGATATACTCTGAAATATGGTCGATATAATGAAAAATCCGCTGATATATTTTAAAAAGTGGTCGATAAATTAGAAAAATCGCCAATATAACAAACATGGCACATGAAATTCCGGAAAATCCAAAGAAAATGAGCCAGAGTCAAAAAAAGTCACATCAATTTGACATGCAGTTTCCAACACATGAGTCTATAATAAAATAAAATGGCACCAGGCTAAAAATAAGAGAAGGTGAAGTTTTGAAACAAAGAGATTTATTCATGGTTTTTTTTCGGGTGGGAATCCTCGGATACGGCGGCGGCCCATCCTCGATTCCGCTTGTACATAAGGAAGTTGTAGATAAGTATAAATGGATGGACGCTGATGAGTTCGGAGATATCCTTGCTCTGGGAAATGCGCTCCCTGGTCCGATTGCGACTAAAATGGCCGGCTATATAGGCTATCGAGTTGGCGGAGTCCTTGGCATGCTCAATGCCCTGGCCGCCACGATGGTTCCGACGATTCTCCTGATGATTTTTCTGCTTACCGCTCTGAACTCATACAAGGATCAGCCCTGGGTAAAGGGGATGGCCGAAGCGGTCGTTCCGGTTGTTGCAGTCATGCTTGCCGTCCTTACATGGGATTTCATCAATAAATCTGGAAAATCGAAGCTTGGCTGGATTTGGACCATAGTGGCGCTCATTGTCAGCCTCGTCCTGCTCCAAATGATGAATGTGCACCCTGCCATTTTAATTTCTGTCCTGCTTCTCGGTGCTTTGTTTAAAAAAGACTCTTCTCCATCCGAACAAAAACAAGGGGGAGGAGATCAAACATGATTTATATCAAAATATTTCTGGCATTTTTCATACCAGGAATTTTAGGATATGGCGGCGGGCCAGCCTCCATCCCGTTGATTGAGAATGAAGTAGTGGACCGTTATGAATGGATGACTGTCAATGAATTCAGTGAAGTACTGGCAATGGGCAACGCTCTTCCTGGACCGATTGCGACGAAGATGGCCGGGTATATCGGATATACAGAAGGCGGCGTCCTTGGCGCGATAGTCGGGGTATTTGCATCGGTTGCCCCTTCATTGGTTTTAATGATCGGCCTGCTCGGCCTGTTGATGAAATTCAAGGATTCTGCTCGTGTAAAAAGGCTGACAATCGTTGTACGGCCGGTAATAGCTGTACTTCTCGGGGTCATGACCTATGATTTCTTTTTTTCCTCCTATGAAGGGATTGGCTTAACACAAACAATTCTGCTTGGAGGAATCAGTTTTGTCCTGATGGAAAAATTAAAAGTCCACCCAGCCTATGTAATTGCCGGTGCACTTGTATATGGAGCCCTTGTTTTGGCATAAACAAGGGTTTTTGTTTTGCTGCCTTGTATTAGTTTTTAAGGAGGAAAGAATCTTCCTCTAATCAAATCAGATCAAGTCATGTAAAAAGGTGCAGTTTAAGCTTTTATTGTGAAAAATAATTTCCTTACTCTGCCAGCACTGTAAGCGTTATCACCAGCAAAACACAGAAAAAACTATATTGACAAATTAAACTGAGAGTTTTAATATTTCAATTATTGAAATGAATTTAATAAGTTACTTATCAAGAGAGACTGAGGGATTAGGCCCAATGACGTCCGGCAACCTCCTTTATGGAAAGGTGCCACTTCCTGCAGAATGTGTTCATTCTGAAAGATAAGTCGTATAGTTGTTTACGATGCCTCTTTCTATGAATGAAAGAGGCATTTTTTTATTGAGCGAAAATGGGGGTGTAAACATGATTGAAGTGAAGAATCTGGTCAAGGTGTATAACACGAAAAAGGGATCGGTGACTGGTGTTGACGATGTTTCGTTAAAAGTAGAAAATGGCGAAATTTATGGGATTGTCGGATACAGCGGCGCAGGCAAAAGTTCCTTGTTGAGATGCCTCAATCTTCTGGAGCAGCCGACGTCGGGAGAAATTTATATAGATGGTGTCGAGCTTACATCCTTAAGCAAGGGGGAGCTAAGGAAGGCACGACTTAAAATCGGGATGATTTTTCAGCACTTCCATCTAGTTAGCGCAAAGACTGTCAGTGAGAACATCGCTTTTGCGCTTAAAGCTGCAGGTACTCCAAAAGCGAGAATAAATGAAAGAGTACTTGAGCTATTACATATGGTGGGTCTGTCGGACAAAAAAGATGTCTATCCGGCTCAGTTGTCTGGCGGTCAGAAGCAGCGTGTGGGCATAGCAAGGGCACTTGCGAACAACCCATCGGTTCTGTTATGCGACGAAGCAACATCCGCCCTGGACCCGAGCACCACTCGCTCTATATTATCTTTGCTGAAAAAGATTAATAGAGAGCTAGGAATCACTATTGTCCTGATCACTCATGAAATGGAAGTAGTCAAGACGATTTGTGACAGGATGGCCGTTATGCAGGACGGGAAAATCATTGAGGAAGGAAATGTCTATGATGTTTTTGCGAATCCACAAGAGCCGCTGACAAAGGATTTCGTTAACTCCATCCTTCAATTCGAACTGCCTGATAGGCTGATGAAGGAACGCAAAGGAAAACTGATCAAGATTTACTTTCAAGGTGAGATTGCTGAGCAGGGTGTGATTGCCGATGTGTTCCAAAAATTTAATGTCCGGGGAAATATCCTGCACGGAAAGATTGAGTATATACAGGATACTCCACTCGGAATCTTTATTATGGAAGTTTCGGGCGAAACGCTGGAAATCGATCGGGCCATTGACTATATTGCGGCAAGAACGAGAAATCTGGAGGTGATTGGCGATGCTGCTTGATAACCTGGTTGCCCTTCTCCCGGAGCTGAATAAGGCCTTCTTTGAAACAATCTATATGGTTGGCATCTCCATACTGGTTGCAGTCATTGTAGGCTTGCCTACAGGTGTCCTGCTTTTTGTCACTGACAAAGGACTATTCCTCGAAAACCAGCTCTTTAAAAATATTGCTGGCTTCATCGTGAACATGATTCGCTCGGTACCTTTTATTATCCTGCTGATTGCCTTGCTGCCGCTTGCGAATTTAATCGCCGGCACGACAATCGGGCCGACTGCAGCGTCTGTTTCCTTATCGGTCGCGGCGATTCCCTTCTTTGCGAGAATCGTAGAGCAAAGTTTTCGTGAAATTGATAAAGGAGTCATCGAAGCCGCTGTTGCAACCGGAGCAACTCCCTGGATGATCATCAAAGATGTATTGATTCCAGAGGCCAAACCTGGCATTGTCCAGGGTGTAACCATCACCATTATCAGCCTGGTGGCGTACTCAGCAATGGCTGGTATTGTCGGCGGCGGCGGGGTCGGTGACCTGGCAATCCGCTTCGGCTATTACCGGTACGATAATACAATCATGATTACTACCGTTATTATTTTAATCTGCCTCGTCCAGCTGATTCAGTTTGGCGGAGACAGGATTGCAAGATTAGTAGACAAAAGATAAAATTTGGGGGTTTTTTGAAATGAAGAAATTATTATTCTCTTTACTGCTGCTTTTATCAATCGGAATGTTGGCTGCATGTGGCAGTGACTCTGCATCAAACGGTGATGCCAAGACGGCTGAAGATAAGCAGGTTACACTTGGTGCTACATCTGGACCATACAGCGACATGGTCACCAAAGGCATCAAGCCTCTGCTCGAGAAAAAAGGCTATGAGGTAAAAGTTGTAGAATTCAGCGATTACATCCAGCCAAACCTGGCACTCTCAAAAGGGGATCTGGACGCCAACCTATTCCAGCACAAGGTATACATGGAAAACTTCGCGAAAGAACATAAGCTTGAGCTTTCGGAAGTTATTGTCGTGCCAACAGCACCAATGGGAATTTACTCAAAGAAGTTTAAATCCCTTGATAAAGTCGCAGAAGGTTCTGCTATCGCAATTCCGAACGATCCAACCAATGCAGCTCGTGCATTCCTGATCCTTCAGGATGCTGGCCTCCTTACACTTGATCCTAACGCTGACCCGCTGACAGTTTCTGAAAAGGATGTAAAAGATAACGTCAAGAAGCTGCAGTTCAAGCCTATTGAAGCTGCACAGCTGCCAAGAGCAGTAGAAAGCGTTGACCTTTCAGCCGTACCAGGGAACTTTGCCCTTGCAGCAAAAATGGATCTGCTGGATGCGCTTCAGCTCGAAAACATGCCTGACCAATATCGTAACCGCATCGTTATAAACAAAAAGGACCAGGATGCCCAATTCGCCAAGGACATCAAAGAAGTCGTAGAATCCGATGACTTTGAAAAAATCATCGATAAAGAATTCAAAGGCTTTGGAAAGCCAGAATGGATGAAATAGATAAGGATATATTTAAGTCCCAGCAGCCATAAGCTTCTGGGACTTTTCCTTTTTTATAGCTTTCTCCCCTATAAATTGGTTAAAATATTGAAGAGACCCTTTTTATAAAGCTCTTTTGTTATTTTAATATTACGGATTTTGGATTGGTAACACCTACAAGCACAGAAGGTGACACAGAAAAATTCTATAAGCCCAAACGAGGCTTCAAGCGGAAAAAGGTCACATAGAAGAATTCTATAAGCCCAAATAAGGCTGCCAAGCGGAAAAAGGTCACATAGAAGAATTCTATAAGCCCGAATGAGGCTGCCAAGCGGAAAAAGGTCACATAGAAGAATTCTATAAGCCCAAATGAGGCTGCCAAGCGGAAAAAGGTCACATAGAAGAATTCTATAAGCCCGAATGAGGTTACCGAGCTCAAAAAGGTCACATAGAAGAATTCTATAAGCCCGAACGAGGTTACCGAGCTCAAAAAGGTCACATAGGAAAATTCTATAAGCCCGAATGAGGTTACCGAGCTCAAAAAGGTCACATAGAAGAATTCTATAAGCCCGAATGAGGTTACCGATTAAATATTGCACCAACAGCCAGTAAATTGCTCATTTAATCAAACAGTAACAGAGGGAGATATATGGAAAAACGAGATAAGAGATCAAGACATTTAGCAGCTATTTCGCTTGCGATTATGGGAGTCGGCTTCCTCGCAATGATTCCGTTTCAGGATTCATTGATTGGGAAATTGCTGATGGGCGGTTTTGAAGCAGGTCTGGTTGGCGGTCTTGCTGACTGGTTTGCTGTGACCGCACTATTCAGGCATCCGCTAGGCATCCCGATTCCACATACAGCACTTTTGCCTAAAAACCGCGATAAAGTGACGCGTGCCTTAATCAATATGCTCGAAAATGACTGGCTCACGAAAGAGAGCATCATGGACAAGTTCAAGCAGATTCATATTTTGGATAAGATTTTTGAAACAATTGAAAAGGAACTGCACTCTGAATCTGTTAAAAAAAGCATCCAGGCATTCAGTCTTGATGTGGTAAAGAAAATCGAGGTTGAGCGTTTTGCACCAACCATTGAACAGGAAATCAAAGGCTTCCTGCTTTCAGCGGATTCTTCCGAGTTTTTGCAAAAGGCCTCGAGTCATATATTGGCGAAGGAATATGATTCGGCTGCTTTTGACTATGTACTTCAAGAGACGGAAAAATGGGCGTCGCAAAATGAAGCAAAAATAGTGCTCGGAAAGCTTGGAAAACAGGCAATCGATACAACCGAGGCGGACGGACTCCTAAAATTTGCAATCCAATCATTCAGCAATATGATTACGGAAGAAAAAGTTGGAAATATCCTGCAGTCGTTCATTTTAAAAAGAATGAAAAACCTTCAGCAGGATGATAATCGATACCGGCATATGATTCTGGATAAGATTCGTAAAGAGCTTGGAAGCATTAATGAGCGAGAGGCTCTTATGTCGGAAATCCAATCCTGGAAAAACAAGATGGTCGAGGAAATGGCTTTAACCGGACAAATCAAGGATGTTCTGGCAAAGTCCAAGGACCGGGTAATTTCCCTTATCGAAAAAGACAGCTTTGTCGATGATACTGTTACTCCTATAGTCAAAAAGTTCATCAATGAAATCAGGGCAGACGATCAAAAAGTAATAGCAATCGAGAGCTGGCTCCATGCAAAGATAGCTGGACTTATTGAAAGAAACCACTCTAAAATCGGGAAGCTTGTCAGAGAAAACCTTGATAAGCTGGATACGGAAACACTCATTGATATGATGGAAAACAATGTAGGGAAAGACCTGCAATGGATCAGGGTAAATGGTGCGGTGTGCGGCTTCCTCATCGGGCTTGCCTTAACGATTTTTAAACTAATCGTCATGTAAATAAGACGAATCTGATAATGGATCTTCAATCGTTATAAATGTAAAGGCCTGGTCATGGACCAGGCCTTTTTGCTACTCATCTCTCTTAACAAGCTCATAACCAGTCTGTTTCCAGACATATCGGATTCCATGGACGAAGGTGTTGAACATAGGGACATTTACGTGCAAACCATTCTGTACAATGGATTTGGCCATTTCGGGACGTATGCCAACATAGATGGATAGGACGCCCATCAGCTTTAATGCGTTTATAACCTGCTGCAATCGAAATGCAATATGTGCGTCCATTTCATCTGAAACACCAGTGAAGTCAAAAATGACATATTCATTTCCTTGTTCGGCACTGTGCGAGAGGATTTTTTCACCGAGAAAGGCCAGGCGATCTTCAGTCAATTTCCCCATTACGGGCACCAGTACTGCTGTGTCTACTGACAACGGGATGACAGGCATATCAAGGATTTGAAGCTGTTTCCTGATTTCCTTTAACTGCTCTTCAAATTCGGTTACATCCTTCCATGTCAGGATATACCCTTTGTTGTTACCTTTTTCGTCGGTTAATTGATCGATCCCAATCTCCGCGTAAAATTTATTGAACAATCTAATGCTGACAGTACAAGGAAAACTTCCATTGTTCTGGATTTTCTGTTGAAGGCCGAATACTCCAAGGCTGCTGCCAAGAAACTCCTCTGGCTCACTAAACCCTGCATATGGGCCAATTTGCGTTAATAATTTTCTTGCAGAATCGTTGAAAAATACAATGTTATATTCTTTATCCGCTATAAAAATATTTTCGTTGATTTTATGTAAAAGCTCGTAAGTTTCGCTTGCATTGAATCTGAACAAAGAAATCGCTCCTGTTTTTTAGGCGTCTGTAAAAATTATAGCTAAGTTTTCCAGTTGGTACAAGAAATACCAAAAACCCCCTGAAGTTGCTCAGGAGGCTTGATGATTCATTTTATGGCTGCCTTTTTCCTTGCAATTGCTTTTTGTAAAAATGGAATCACCCAGCGGTCTAAACCATACCGTCCTGCGTTATAGCCAGCGAACAGGATGATGAAGCCGAGGAATATATCTGTAGGATTGTGGGATACGGTTCCGGCAAGGAAGAAGCTAAAGTTCATTACCAATCCGAAAAACATCGCTGCGGTTGTTAGACATCCCAATATAAGTCCCAATCCAACCAGGAATTCACCGACAGGGACAATGAAGTTAAAAAGCTCGATGTTTGGAAGTGCGAAGTTTTCCAAAAAAGACACATACCAGCCATAAACCATATTGCCATCAGGACCCTTTACCGGATTGGCGACAGCATTCTTCAGGTATCCGGCAGCATCAAAACCATCAGTCAATTTGTGCCAGCCTGCAACCATCCAGTTGTACCCAAGCCATATACGAATGAACGTCAGCAGGCCAGCCGCCACATTGTTTTCCCTTAACCATTTTGCGAACATATGAATCGCTTCCCTTCAAAAATGAATGATTTTTTGATTACACTACAATATATTGATTTTCCTTTTTTAAATGAGGGCATTAGGACGTTGTTCACAAAATAGCAATAACATATTGTCGGCATTATGAACGGTGAACTATTTCAGCGCAAAAAAAAGAACCTGCAATAACAGGTCCTTTACAGATCGTAGTTAAACGGCTTTATGTGCAGCTTCGGGTTCTCTTTTTATGACAGTTTTGCGGATGAAAGGAACCACCCAGCGGTCTAAGCCATATTTTCCAGCATTATAGCCAGCGAACAGGATGATGAAGCCGAAGAAGATGTCAGTTGGGTTATGAGATACAGTTCCGGCAAGGAAGAAACTGAAGTTCATCACAAGACCGAAGAACATTGCTGCTGTTGTCAAACATCCAAGGATCAACCCAAGACCTATTAGGAATTCCCCAAGCGGAACGATGAAGTTGAACAGATCTACATTCGGAATCGCGAAGTTTTCAAGGAAGTTCACATACCATCCATAAACCATGTTTCCATCAGGACCTTTCACCGGATTGGCAACTGCATTTTTCAGATATCCGGTAGCATCGAATCCTTCACCAGTCAATTTACCCCATCCAGCAGTCATCCAGTTATATCCAAGCCATACCCTGATGACAGTCAACAGGCCAGCAGCAATATTGTTTTCTCTTAGCCATTTCGCAAACATATAAATCGCTTCCCTTCAAAAATAAGTAATTATTGATTACACTTACAATATATCAGAATTGGAAAGAAAAATGAGTTGGCTGTGAAGTTGTTCACAAAAATGCAACAACAAATTGACAGAATATTGAACATGATTCTTTTTGAAAAGGATAGGGTGCCTAAAGAACGTTTTTAATCGAAAGGATGAAAGCAAATGGATCAATCAGGAGGAGCAGCTCAACAGGGCACTGAAAAGATTTGGAGCAAGGATTTTGTGTTTATATTCCTGGCAAACTTCTTTATTTTCTTGGGCTTTCAAATGACCTTGCCAACTATCCCGCTGTTTGTCGAGCATTTGGGCGGAAATGACCAGCTGATCGGTTTTGTCGTTGGGATATTCACATTTTCTGCATTGCTTGTCCGCCCATATGCAGGCCGCATGCTTGAAACGAAAGGGAGAGGGTTCATTTACTTAATTGGTCTGGTAATCTTCGTGATTTCTGTAGGATCGTTTGGATTTGCCCAGGGAATTGCCTTCTTGTTTTTGATGCGCATCGTACAGGGGGTTGGCTGGGGATTTTCAACGACAGCATCAGGCACAATTGCAACCGATTTAATCCCGCCACGCCGCAGGGGAGAAGGGATGGGGTACTTTGGTCTTTCCGGAAATATAGCGCTCGCTATGGGGCCGACGCTTGGCCTTGCGCTGGCTGCGGCAATCACATTCAAGCAGTTATTTTTAATTAGTGCTTGTCTTGGCCTTGCAGCATTTCTGCTGGCATCCAGGATTACCTATAAAAAGGTGGAGAAAACTGAAGAGAAAACAGTGAAGCGGAGATGGGATGTGTATGAGAAGTCTGCATTGCAGCCGTCCTTGTTATTATTGTTCATTACGATCACCTTTGGAGGCATTGCCTCATTCCTGCCGCTCTACTCGGCTCAGAAGGGGATAGAGGGCATTGAGTGGTACTTCTTCATTTTTGCCATGACCCTAATGCTCTCCCGGTCCTTTGCCGGCAAACTCTATGATAAAAAAGGGCATGGCGCTGTCTTCCTGCCCGGGACCTTTTTGATTATGGCGGCGATGATCCTTTTAGCTTGGCTGCCAAACAGCCTGGTCATGTACATTGCAGCTGGTCTATACGGATTCGGCTTTGGTTCCGTTCAGCCGGCACTGCAGGCATGGGCCGTCCAGGATGCACCGATGAACAGAAAAGGGATGGCAAATGCAACGTTCTTCTCCTTTTTCGATTTAGGTGTCGGAGTCGGGGCGATGGCTTTTGGCCAAATCGGCCACTGGCTTGGATATGGAAGCATTTATATTGCCTCCGCCATTTCCGTATTAGTTTCTATTATTCTATATGTTTTAATAGCGAGAAGGCCTGTAAGAAACTAGACCTGTTCCGATTGGAGCAGGTTTTTTTTGTAAAAACAAGGAGGATCTTCTTTTCACAAGCGCGATAAGCTAGTTACATACTTATGCAGCGTATTCGGTTCACAAAAGGGAGAGTAGGAGTATAAAACACCCTGATAAGCACGTTTGCACTACATAAGGGTCTATTTAGAAGCTAATGACACCCTTATGAAGCCGGAAGTCGTTGGATAAGGGTGCATTTAAGGGTGAAAGACACCCTTATGCAGCCTGATATCGTTGGATAAGGGTGCATTTAAGGGCAAAAGACACCCTTATGCAGCCGGATGTCGTTGGATAAGGGTGCATTTAAGGGCAAAAGACACCCTTATGAAGCCTGATGTCGTTGGATAAGGGTGCATTTAAGGGTGAAAGACACCCTTATGCCGTCGGACGTCGTTGGATAAGGGTGCATTTAGGGGTGAAAGACACCCATATGCAGCCGGATGTCGTTGGATAAGGGTGCATTTAGGAGAGTGCTTGTAGTCTTGACATATTTCAATTTGGAGTTAGTTTTTACACTTAAGGAGATTTGACGAAATACTGCGGGTATTTAACATAGCAAACAGCACAGGTATAATTTTTACTTTTAAAAAATATGGTATGGGGTATAAGTAGAGTATAGTTTTCATAAAACCTATTGATATATGAAGGGAGTATTCACATGTATTTCAAATCCTTTTTTGATGACCAGCTGGCACATATGTCTTATTTGATTGGCTGCCAGAGAACGGGTGAGGCAATTGTCATTGACCCGGCAAGGAATATCCAGCCATACCTGGATATCGCCAAAAAGGAAGGACTTAAGATCTCTGCTGCTGCTGAAACCCATATTCATGCAGATTATCTGTCTGGCGCAAGGGAGCTAGCTCACCATCATGGCGTCAAGCTTTTTGTATCAGATGAAGGTGATAAAGAATGGAAGTATCAATATGTCGACCAGTATGAACATGAATTGCTGACAGAAGGTTCAAATTTCAATATCGGGAATGTTTATTTTGAAGTTATCCACACGCCAGGACATACACCGGAAAGCATTTCATTCCTGTTGACGGATAAAGGCGGAGGTGCCAATGAACCAATGGGCATTTTCTCAGGGGATTTCCTGTTCGTTGGCGACGTCGGACGTCCGGATCTTCTCGAAAAAGCTGCAGGCATCAAGGATACTTCTGAAGCCGGGGCACGCCAGATGTTCGAATCACTCCGCAAAGTCGAAAAGCTGTCAGACTTCCTCCAGGTGTGGCCTGCACATGGGGCAGGAAGCGCCTGCGGGAAATCTCTTGGTGCGGTGCCAATGTCCACCCTCGGTTATGAAAAAAAATTCATCTGGGCTTTCCAGGTCAAAGAAGAGGAAAAATTTATGGAGGAGCTGCTTGCCGGCCAGCCAGAGCCTCCAAAATACTTCGCACAGATGAAGAAGCAGAACAAGGAAGGCCCTGAACTGCTCCGCCGCGAAGAAACCCCTAGAGTATCACTGGCAGAGGCGGAGAATTCAGCGGTCGTTGACACCCGTCCGGCCGGGGAGTTCGCCGAGCGACATCCAGAAGGAACCATCAATATCCCATACAATAAATCCTTTACTAACTGGGCTGGCTGGCTATTGAACTATGATGAGGATATCATGTTGATTGCTGATCCAAAGGAACTGCCAGATGTGAAAAAATCACTGCAATCAATCGGATTAGACCAGGTAACAGGCTATGTTGATCCGAAAGAGCTCAGCGGAAAATTGGAAGAATACAAGTCGGTAACCGCAAGTGAAGCAAAAGAACTGATGGAAGACGATAACTACTTCGTCATTGACGTCCGAAACGAGAGTGAATGGAACAGCGGCCATATTCCAGGGGCCCATCACCTTATGCTAGGGAACCTGACCGATAACCTTGAAAAAGTGCCTAAAGACAAGAAAATCATCGCACATTGCCAGTCAGGCGCCCGCTCCGCAATCGGAACAAGCCTGCTTCTGAAACGTGGCTTTAAAAATGTCCTTAATCTTGAAGGCGGCTTCTCCGCATGGGAAAAAGAAGGCCTCCCTGTAAAAAAAGATTAAAACCCGTGCCAGCTCGGTTGTTAAGCTGGCTTTCTGTATTTTATTAAACGGAATGAGTTCAAAACATGAACAAACTATGACCAAACGATTAAATCTTCTGTCCAAGAGGGTGAAACGATTGATTCTTACCTCGTTGCGCTATAATTTAGATGTAACAGATAATGTATAACGATAATGATTTACTTAAGTTCATAAGAAGGAATTATTGTCACGTCAATTGCTTTAATCTACGGATAAAAAAGAAGCAGCAAGGATTATCGTCACACAAATGCCTTTAATAAAAGGATAAAGAAGGAGCAGCTGAGGTTATCGGCACGTAAACGACTTTAATATACGGATAAAGAAGGATCTGCGAAGATTAAGGTCACATAAAGCAGGGACAACGAAGTTCAATGTCATATTAATTGATACAGAAGAAATTGAGGGGGTTGCCGTGAAGATATTAGTGATTGAGGATAATGAAAGTGTCTGCGCGATGATTGAGATGTTCTTTTTAAAAGAGGGCATTGATGGCAGGTTTGTGAATGATGGACTCAAAGGTTATGAGGCTTTTAAAAGTGAGCAATGGGACCTGCTGATAGTGGACTGGATGCTGCCGGGGATGGATGGAGTCAGCTTATGCAGGAAGATCAGGCAGGAGGACAGTGATGTGCCGATCATTATGCTGACTGCCAAGGACAGTGAATCGGACCAGGTTCTTGGTTTGGAGATGGGGGCGGATGATTATGTGACGAAGCCCTTCAGCCCGCTTGCTTTGATGGCGAGGATCAAGGCTGTCGCCCGCCGTTATCAAAAACAGAAGCCTGACGAGAACAGCGATATCGGGACAGGGCGCTTGAAGATCAACAAAGAAACCCGTGAAGTGAGCCTGGATGGGAAACCAGTTACAAATTTGACGCCAAAGGAGTTTGACCTGCTTCTATTTTTCGCCCAGCATCCCCGCCAGGTTTTTACAAGAGAGCAGCTTCTCGAGCGGGTGTGGGGTTATCAGTTTTACGGGGATGAACGTACGGTGGATGTTCATATCAAACGTTTAAGAAAAAAGATCGGCACCGCTGAACAGCCATTTTTCCATACTGTCTGGGGAGTTGGCTATAAATTCGATGAATCGGTGGATGGGCATGAAGGTTAAGTATATTTACCAGCAATTCCTGAGCCATATCAGCATCATTATTGTCGCCTTCCTTATCTTGAGCCTGGTTTTCACGCAGTATGTTGAAACACTTGTTTATAAAAACAAGACGGAGGAGCTGATTTCCTACGGTGATAACATTCTCCGTGATCTCGACCGCGGTACGGAAAGGCCGGACCAGGTGATCAATCAATATGCGAGGGTCTTGTTTGGACGTGACATTCAATTCAGTGTGTTCGATGAGAATATCCAGCTGCTGAACCCAATCAGATGGAGAGGGCCAGCTATTGAATTATCGGAGAAAGAGTGGAGCCAGCTAACAAACGGGGAGCCCATTGTGAAAAATTATGACCTAAAACGTTATGACCGTGCTGTAACCCTGGTTGTTCTGCCGTATATAAACCGCGGCAACTTCATTGGCGGCATTCTCCTGACCTCTCCGATCAGCGGGACAAGGGAGATGATTACCGAAATCAATAAGTACTTGTTTTATACGGTGCTGATTGCGCTTGCTGTTTCATTCCTTCTGAGCTGGCTGCTGTCACGCATCCATGTGAACAGGATTAAAAAACTCCAGGAAGCAACCTCGGCCGTTGCAGCCGGGGATTATACGGTGAAAGTTCCTTCTTCTGATTTTGATGAAATCGGAGAATTGGCGAATGATTTCAACGGGATGGTGGACAGGCTGAATGCCTCGAAGTCTGAAATCGAAAGTCTGGAAAACCGGCGCCGCCAATTCATGTCCGATGTGTCCCATGAATTGAGGACACCGCTAACGACCATCAGCGGGATGATTGAGGGACTCAGGAATAATATGATCCCTGAGGCGGAGAAAGAGCGGGGCATCAACCTCGTCAGCCAGGAAACGAAGAGGCTGATCAGGCTGGTCAATGAAAACCTTGATTATGATAAAATCCGCTCCAATCAGGTGCAGCTTCATAAAGAGGAAATCGAGCTGATCGAGGTGCTTGAAATCATTCAGGATCAGTTGGAATTGCAGGCAGAGGAGCGTAATAACCGAATTGAGATTGAATCCGGGGATTCGGCAATTGTCTATGCGGATTATGACCGTCTCGTTCAAATTCTGATCAATATTACGAAAAATAGTATCCAGTTCACTGAAAACGGGACAATCACGTTACGTGGCAGGAAGAGTGGGCAGATGACAGTAATTGAAATTGAGGACACCGGCATTGGCATCGAACCCGCTGAAATCGAAAAAATCTGGCATCGTTTTTACAAAGCCGATATTTCGAGGACGAGCAATCCTTTTGGGGAATTCGGTCTTGGTCTATCCATCGTTAAGCAGCTGGTACAGATGCACGATGGTAAAATTACAGTGGAGAGCGAACAAGGAAAAGGGACAAAATTTGTGATACAACTTCCTTTTCGATAAGATAAAAAAGGAGCTGCGGGCATCGTCCCCGGCTTTTGCTATTTGAAAGGGTGAAGCAACATGGTGCGTTTCGGAGTAGTAGGTACGAATTGGATTACAGAATCATTTATTAGAGGAGCAAGCCACCATCAGGATTTTCAGCTTGTTGCAGTTTACTCACGCACAGAGGAGCGAGCTGCAAAGTTTGCCGGGAAATATGATGTGGATAACATTTTTACAGACCTGGAAGAAATGGCGAAAAGCGATGCAATTGATGCTGTCTATCTCGCCAGTCCTAATTCTTTGCATGCCAGCCAGGCAATTACCTTTATGAAAAATGGGAAGCATGTTCTTTCCGAAAAAGCGATTGCGTCCAACAGCCAGGAACTGGGCGATATGATCAGGACAGCAAAGGATAATCGGGTAGTTTTGATGGAGGCGCTAAAATCAACCCTTATGCCAAACTTTAAGGCAGTCCAGGAGAATCTGGATAAAATCGGTACAGTCAGAAGATACTTTGCAAGCTATTGCCAGTACTCGTCCCGCTACGATAAATATAAAGAAGGTACATTAATGAACGCCTTCAATCCGGAATTTTCAGCAGGTTCCTTAATGGATATCGGGATTTATTGTATCTACCCACTCGTCGTCCTGTTTGGAGAGCCGAAAACGATTCAGGCGAACGGCTATGTACTTGAATCTGGAGTGGATGGAGAAGGCAGCCTTATTTTGAAATACGATGAAATGGATGCTGTCATCATGTTTTCAAAAATCACCGATTCAACACTTCCTTCTGAAATACACGGAGAGAATGGAAACATCAGGATTGATAAAATCAGCACGCCTGAAAAAGTGGAAATCATTTATCGTGATGGCAGAAGTGAAGATTTATCAAGAAAGCAGCTGGCCGATAATATGTTTTATGAGGCAGAGGAATTCATTACACTAATTCAGCAGGGAAAAATGGAATCCGAAAACAACTCGCTTGAAAACTCGAGGATCACGATGAAGATTCTGGATGAGGCCAGGTTGCAAATGGGTGTCAAATTCCCAAGTGATAAATAAAAAGTTAGGCAGGTGCCGTAGCAGCACCTGCCTTGTTTTTTAGTAATTCAGAAACTTTACACAAACCGGATCCGGAATCTTTACATCAGACTGCAACAAAGTTAACTCGCCTGTTTCAGCGTCCCGAGAGTAGAGCGCCACATTGCTGGAATTTTGGTTTGTGGCAATCACGTATTTTTCGCTAGGATCAAGGACAAAGTCCCGTGGCCAATTGCCTTCTGTTGATGTATGTTCAACAAAAGCAAGCTTGAAGCTTTCTGGATCCACCCTGAAAGTAGCGATACTATCATGGCCGCGGTTGGCTGCATAGACGTATCTCCCATCAGAAGAAATATGGATCGCACTTCCCTGGTTGTTTTCAGTAAAATCTGCAGGAAGGGTAGAGATCGCCTGGAGCTGTTCAAAGCTGCCATTTTCCGACTGGTATTTTAAGACAAGAACCTCAGAACTGAATTCGGTCATCAAATAGGCGATTCTGTTGTTTGGATGGAAAACGAGATGTCTTGGACCGCTGCCAGGTTTAATAGGCAATATACTCTTTTCAATCAGCTGGCCGTTGTCGAGAGTGTAGGTAATCAACTGATCGATGCCAAGATCGATCACTGCCGCATATTTCCCGTCTGGGGTGAAACCGGCATAATGGGTATGCGCTTTTTCCTGGCGCTCATCCGGACCGGAGCCTTCATGGACCGCGCTTGAGAGCACCGCTTCAATACTTCCTGTTTCAGCGTTAAGCAGATAAGAATCAGCTGAACCTTTATGGTAATTGGCTGATAAAAGAAGGTTGTTTTCCTTGTTCACGCTTACGTGGCATGGTGAAGCTCCTGCCGCAAGCTGTGAATCAATAAATGATAGCTTTCCGGAATCGAGGATGCTGAAGCCTGCAACACCCCCCGAACCACCTTCTTTAGCGACAGCATAAAGGAAGCGATTATCATTGCTGATCGACAGATAAGTAGGGTTCTCCAGGGCAGCTGCTGGTTCCACATCCATGATTTTTCCATTCACAGCATCGAGGGTGAAAGAATAGATTCCCTCACTGTCACCTTTTGTATAGGTACCGAAATACCCTTTGAATTTTTCATGATTAGCCATTATGAATGCCTCCAATTCGATTCAAATAATCGTATGAATCCTAGTCTAGCAAAAAAATCATAGGAGACAAAATGTTACGTCAATCAAGGGAATGGGTAAAATAAATTTGAGCATTGTGGAATTGTTGGAATGTCAGGTTTCCTGACTAACATCTGGACTTTGAACCTTGGAAGGGATATGCTCTTTTTAAATAGTTTCTCGTGAATTAGGAGGGTTATTATGAGTTTACAAAAACAGATTATCGAGGCTTTAAATGTGAAGCCGCAAATTGATCCCCAGCAGGAAATCAGGAACAGAATCGACTTTTTAAAAGAGTATTTACTTACGGCAAAGGCGAAAGGATTCGTGCTTGGAATCAGCGGCGGCCAGGATTCCACTCTTGGTGGGAGACTTGCCCAGTTGGCTGCAGAGGAATTGCGGTCAGAGGGTAAGGAGGCCAAATTTGTGGCTGTCAGGCTTCCCTATGCTGTGCAAAAGGACGAGGAAGATGCTCAAAAAGCACTGGACTTCATCCAGCCTGACCAAACGATCACTTTCAATATTCAGCCTGCGGTCGATACATTCAATACACAATTTGAAGCAGCGATCGGCGACAAGATGACCGACTTCAATAAAGGGAACGCAAAGGCAAGGATGAGGATGATTACACAGTATGCAATTGCCGGGCAGGAAGGCTTGCTCGTGATTGGGACAGATCACGCTGCCGAGGCAGTAACCGGTTTTTACACAAAATACGGAGATGGCGGAGCTGATTTGCTGCCTTTATCAGGCTTGAACAAGCGACAGGGCAGGGAGCTGCTGAAGGCTTTGAACGCAGAACCGAGATTGTACCTGAAAGAGCCTACTGCCGACCTTCTTGACAATAAGCCGCTTCAGTCAGATGAAACGGAGCTTGGTGTCAGCTATGATGCAATTGATGATTACCTTGAAGGAAAGCAAATTGAAGAAGCAACAGCTGCCAAAATTGAAGGCAGATATCTAGTTTCAGAGCATAAACGGCAGATGCCCGCATCCATGTTCGACTCATGGTGGAAAAAATAATCACAAAAAAAGGCCTGGCTTCCGATTTTCGTTTCAATCAATCAGCCAGGCTTTATTTTTATTCAGTTTGCGCGATTGCGAAGTGTGGCACATCTTCTTTTTCAGTCACCTTGTCAATTTTATCCGTGAACATTTGAAAAACTCGCTTTTTCTCTTCCAGCTCCTTGATATATTCTTTCAGATCATTGAATCTCTCTTCAAACGGCTGATGATACAGTTCCAGAATTTTCCTGTTCAAGTCGGGGTTCACTGTTGACTGGACGACCTGCTTCGTGATGTTGAATTTATATGTATATACTTGTAACTCATTTTTTACTTCTTCATATTCTGCGTCAATCTCTTTTAAAACTTCTTCGATTTCCGCTTTCCATTCATCTAGCGACTTCTTAACATGCTGTTCCATAAGGATCCCCCTGCCATTCGCCTTAATAAAGCTTCTTCCTTTTATTCTAGCAAGCGAATTTTACATAGAGATTGCTGGTATATTACATTGTGAAAACAAACTATTAATAGGAAGGAAGCGGGGAACTTTATTTAATAAAGGTGCTTTTGCTAGAAAACCTGAGTCAGGATTGCCTTCGGATAAAAATCCGTTAAGAACACTCATATTATCTGAACCCGGACTGCCTTCAGAAAGAATATCCATTAAGTCCATTAGTATTGCCTAAACCGGGTTTCTTTTGGACAGAGTACTCATCAAGCCCTTGAGTATTGGCTGAACCTTATTTGCCTTCCAACAACAGACCTATGACGGTAAAGTCTGAGTGTAGACCAAACACGATGTGAAGTCTCGGTTTTACGAGAACTTCACCATCATTTCTTTTGTACGACAAAGCCGGTTCTCGATGCATTGAAAAAGTTATAGGAAAATAGACTCATCTTTGTAATTAATTGGCGAATTTTGTTGAAAGAATAGTACTAAAGTTTTATATTTGAATTAGAACTGAAAAAGGCAAACTTATCGAAAGGTGAGGACGCAAAACTACGAGTCTAAGGCCAACGGGCTATGATCGTCGGGTTGCCATAAAAAGATCGGATGAGAAATAAAGTATAGGTGAATAGTTATGTGTTAACTGTTTTGCCAAATGAAATCCGCCATCTTTTTGGGGGATTCTTTTATTTAACTGTCTTTTTCTCCTTCAAAAAATGGCAAAAGAGATAAATTTCACGTTTGTCGGTTGTGATAGAGGATAAATAATACTTAAGATACTTGACAGGATAAATGAAAGTAATCCTTTTGGCAGGTTTTGTATTTGGTGTAAAGGATTTCAAAAAATGGAATGAAGGGTGGAGGGAACGTGACTGTTTTATTTGGAACGGTAGAATATTTTGAACGGGAAATTGAGTTTCATTTATCTGAAGTTGAAAAAAGAGAGAGATTTCGGGAAGAAATACAGCAAATTCAAATGAAGCTGGAAGAAGAGCTTCGGAATGATTTTATCTGCGACGAAAAGTTAAGGATGGAGTGTCTCGACAATCTATCAAACGCTTGCAATAAGTTAGCTGAGGATTACGTAGTTTGAAAACTACTATAATATGAAAGCCTGTGGTGCGTTCCACAGGCTTTTTTTATTGGTTAAATGTTTTCGATAATTGTTGCTACGCCCATTCCGCCGCCAATGCAAAGGGTGGCCAGCCCGTATTTTTGTTCACGCTTCTTAAGTTCATGAATAAGTGTGACCAGAATTCTTGCTCCGCTCGCGCCAATTGGGTGGCCAAGCGCAATGGCTCCTCCGTTGACATTGACATTCTCCTCACTCATGTCCAGTTCCTTCATGACCGAAAGAGCTTGTGCGGCAAATGCTTCATTTGCCTCTACTAAATCGATATCCGTTAACTCCATGTCTGTTTTCTTAAGGGCTTTCTTTACAGCATTAACTGGTCCAATTCCCATGATGGATGGGTCAACACCTGCGGAAGCATTCGCCTTGATTGTTACTAACGGGGTAATTCCTAGTTCTTTTGCTTTTTTGCCGCTCATGACAACAACTGCAGCGGCACCATCGTTGATTCCAGAAGCATTGGCTGCTGTTACGGTTCCGTCCTTCTTGAATGCAGGCCTTAACTTGCCAATCTTCTCAATAGTGCTGCCGAATTTTGGATGCTCATCCTGATCGACGATGATGGGGTCACCTTTACGCTGCTTTACTTCAACAGGGACAATTTCATCCTTGAAGCGGCCGGAAGTAATCGCTGCTTCAGCCCGATTCTGGCTCTTGACGGCGAAAGTGTCCTGTTCGCTGCGTGAAATTTCATATTTTTCCGCAAGGTTTTCGGCAGTAATGCCCATGTGATAATCATTAAATGCACATACGAGTCCATCGCCAAGCAATGTATCTACTAGCTTTTGGTCGCCCATCTTGAAGCCTTCCCGCGCACCTTTAAGAACGAAAGGTGCCTGGCTCATGTTTTCCATGCCGCCAGCGACGACGATGTCGGCTTCACCTGCGGCAATGGCCTGATATGCCAGGTGAACCGCCTTCAAACCTGATCCGCACAGTTTATTGATCGTCATGGATGGACAGGTTTCAGGGAGCCCAGCTCTCATGGCAGCCTGGCGGGCAGGGTTTTGGCCGAGCCCAGCCTGAAGCACATTCCCCATGATGACTTCGTCTACAACATCAGTGCTTACATTCGCTTTTTCCAGTGCAGACTTAATAGCCGCTGCTCCGAGATCCACTGCTGATACTTTCGAAAAAGCTCCGCCAAATGCTCCGGTCGCCGTTCTTACCGCACTTGCAATAACAATTGTATTTTCCATTTTTTACTACCCCTTCCGAATTGAATTTAAGAAAGGAGGATGTTCTCCTCCTTTGCTGTTGTTATTATTATACTAGTCCAGTTAACTTGTAGACTGCAATAATGAAGAATACAGCCAAAGTTTTAATGATGGTGATGGCGAAAATATCTTTATAAGATTGTTTATGAGTCAATCCAGTAACCGCAAGCAATGTGATGACTGCTCCGTTGTGCGGAAGTGTATCCATGCCGCCGGACGCCATCGAGATGACACGGTGCATAACCTCTGGCGGAATATTGAACTCTGTGATTGCTTTCATATACGTATCTGCCATTGCACTCAAAGCAATTCCCATTCCGCCTGAAGCGGATCCAGTCACACCAGCAAGAGTGGTCGTCGTCACCGCTCCATTAATCAGAGGGTCTGTGAAAGTAGTAGAAATTCCTTTACTAACAACCGAGAAGCCAGGCAGAGAGGAAATGACCCCGCCGAAACCATATTCAGCACCAGTGTTCATCGAGGCAAGCAAAGCACCGCCAATCGCCGTGTTGATCCCAACCTTGAAGCCGCCGGTAACCTTTTTCCAATCATAGAGAAGTGTAGCCAGGATACCAAGGATTAATGCCAGCTCAACGGACCAGATTCCTACTACTCCGGACATTTGGACAGTACCGTAAGATTCTAGGCCGATTTTTGAAAAATCAAAGCCATTAGGATACCATTTTGGCAGATTCACGGTGAAGAACTTGTTGGCAACTCCTACAAGCACCAATGGAACAAAAGCCAAAACAGCCCTTAAGGTGTTTGTTTTAGCTGTCATGTCAATGCTGCTGCCACCTTCCTCCAGTACATCAGCTTCAGCTGCAGCAGCAGATTCGGCGTTATCAAATCCGTAGAATCCTTCACCGCGTCTTGCAGCTTTTTTGCGGAGGGTTTCGAGATAGAGCATACCTAATGCGAATACCAGGATTGCCCCGATGATTCCAAGGGCAGGTGCCGCGTAAATATCAGTGCCAAAAAAGCTTGTCGGAATGACGTTCTGGATCTGTGGCGTTCCTGGGAGCGCATCCATAGTGAAAGTGAACGCACCAAGTGCGATTGTCCCCGGAATAAGTCTTTTCGGAATATTCGCCTCTCTGAATAAGTTTTTAGCAAAAGGATAGATTGCAAAAACGACAACGAAAAGGCTGACACCGCTGTATGTTAAAATGGCGCCCATCAGAACAATTGCCAGGATTGCGCGAGTGCCGCCGACAAGTTTAATGATTGATTTGGCGATTGATTCGGCAATCCCTGACATTTCAACGACCTTTCCGAAAATCGCACCCAGCAAGAATACCGGGAAGTAGTTCTTAATGAATCCAACCATCTTCTCCATGAAGATGTTGCTGAAAAAAGGAAGCACGTGGCTTGGATCCGTCAGCAGCACCGCCAAAAGGGCTGCAATCGGGGCGAAAAGGATAACTGAATACCCTTTATAAGCCGTGAACATCAATAATCCAAGGGCCAAAAGTATAATGAATAGCTCCATTTAGGGAACTCCTTTCTAAAACACAGGTTTTTATTTTGATCAGATTGCCGCAATATTACGAAAGCCAGCAGTCTTTTTATCTTTTAAACCCATCGGCTGATCCATGAATATCCTGCTGTCCATCAATTTCAGGTCTTTGGCGATCAATGGCCTGAAATCCATCAGGGAAAGGATATCTCTTTCTAAGTTGATGCCCGGCGCGATTTCTGTAAGTGTTAATCCCTCAGGCAAAAGTTCAAAGACGGCACGCTCGGTGATATAGATGACCTTTTTGCTATTTTCCCGTGCCACATCACCGCTGAAAGTAATTTGCTCGACTTCTTCAATAAATTTCTTTGCCTTGCCCTCCTGGAGAATTTGCAGTTTCCCACTGCCTGTCTCCACCTTCAGGCCTCCGGCAGTGAACGTTCCGCAAAATGCGATTTGCCTTGCGTTTTGGGTAATATTGATGAATCCGCCGCAACCGGCAATTTTAGGTCCGAACTTTGAAACATTAATATTCCCTTTTGTATCACATTGAGCCAGGCCAAGGAATGCAGCATCAATTCCGCCGCCATCATAATAGTCAAACATGTAAGGCTGGTCAATGATTGCCTCTGGTCCAATCGAGCAGCCAAAGTCGAGTCCGCCAGCTGCAGTGCCGCCAATGGCACCCGGTTCCAGCGTTGGAGTGAACAGGTCATTCATTCCTTCTTCCTGAAGTACATGTGCGATGATTTCAGGCACACCGATACCGTAATTTAATACTTTTATATCTTTGTTTAAAAGCATGGCTGCACGCCGCGCGATCACCTTGCGTTCGTTAAGAGGATATTTTGCAGCTGATTGCTTGTGGACGACATCGCTTCTGTAAAAGTCTTCGTTGTGCTGCGTACCGAATGTTTGCATATGGTTTGCCGGATTCTCAACAACCACCACATAGTCGACCAGTATTCCCGGAATAGCCACAAGCTTAGGGTCGATTGAACCATTTTTGACGATTTTTTCAACCTGGACAATTACTTTGCCGCCGCTGTTGCGCGCATTCATGGCAATGGAGAGGATCTCCAAAGTAAGCGGTTCCTTTTCGAAGCTGATATTGCCATTTTCGTCAGAAACCGAACCCTTCAGCAAAGCGAAATCAAGCTTTTGTGTTTTATAGGCAAGATAAGGTTTACCATCAAAGCTTACTTTTTCAACAATCTCATCTTTTGTTGCATCATTGAGTTTGCCGCCATCAACATCAGGGTCGACAAATGTTCCAAGTCCAACATGCGTAATCGTGCGCGGCTTGCCGGCGGCGCCGTCCCGGAACATTTGTGAAATGACACCCTGTGGCAGGTTATAGGCTTCAATTTTATTATTTACAACAAGCGGCTGGAACTTCGGTGCAAGCCCCATATGTCCGCCAATGATTCTTTTCACAAGTCCTTCGTGAGCATAATGATTCATGCCGCGGTCTATCCCATCACCATTCCCGGCAGCATAAACCAGGGTAAGGTTTTTAGGGGAGTGGTTTTCAAGGAACCTTTTTTCTACTTCAATATAAATCTCTTCGGCAACGCCTACGCCGATAAAACCGCCGAGGCCAACAACTGCGTTATCGGTGAACAGATTCGCTGCTTCCTGTGAGGAAATGATTTTTATAGAAGACATTTTCAACACCTCATTGTCGTATTTCTAGTCCTGTCCAAAATCCCGACTAAAGTCTTAATCCGCCAGTCACTTCAAGGACGTGCCCATTAACATAACTTGACTCATCGCTTGCAAGGAACAATACTGCATTGGCAATTTCCTGCGGCTTGCCAAGACGTCCAAGCGGAGTTTTCTCTCTGATTGGCTGGAGGACTTTATCAGGAACCGTTGCCATCATTTCAGTTTCCACATACCCTGGGGCGATTGCATTTGAGCGGACTGCCGCACCTTTGCGTGTGAATTCCTTCGCCCATGTATAAGTCATGCCGATTACACCGGCTTTTGTTGCGGCATAGTTCGTCTGTCCAACGTTTCCATAAACTCCTACAACAGAAGAAATGCTGACGATGGAGCCTTTTCCATTTTCCATCATGATTGGAGCGACTGCCTGAGTCAGGTTGAACACTCCCTTTAGATTCACATCTATTACTGCATCCCACATATCCTCAGTCATTTTTTGAATTAAAGCATCACGGGTGATGCCGGCATTATTTACAAGCACATCGATTTGGCCCACTTCATTTTTTACTTCTTCGACAAATTTCGCAACCTGGTCACGATTCGTCACATTCAATTGAATATGGCGTACATTTGAAAATTCATACTCTCCGTTCCCCATATCGAGAGAATAGATTAGTTTGGCGCCTTCTCGCGCAAGCGTTTCCACTATCTGGCGTCCGATGCCACGTGCTCCCCCTGTCACAATAGCCACTTTACCTTCCATTCTATTCATAATGTAAGCCCCCTACAGGATTTAAAATAAGTACACCATTAATGTAAGCGGTATCAGAAATAAAATAAAATACATATAAATCATGATTGCTATAACTTCTGGTTATGGAATAAAAAAGCAGGAGTGTAGGTTGGTGATAACCTTTCACTCCTGCCTGTATGAATGTTTAATGATATGGAATAGTTTGAAGCTAATCATTACTTAATATTTTCCTTAACATACTCAATGAATTTCTTCGCTGCAAAAGAGATGTATCGATTTTTTTTCAAAATGATTGCAATCCGCCATTTCATTTCTGGATGTTCAATCGGGATTTGCCGAATATTTTTGCTGTTGAATCTCGCCAGAATTGGCCGCGGCAAAATGGAAACCCCCTGGTTAAGACAGACCAGTTCGGTAAGAAAATCCCATTGTGAGCTCTTAAAATAAACATTGGGTTCGAAGCCGGCTTCTCGGCAGGCTTTGATAACATGATGGTGAAGAAGAAAGGTCTCATTGAGGAGAGCGAAGGTTTCATCCTTCAAATCCTCGAATACAACTTTTTCCTTTTTAGCCAGAGGATGATCGTTATGGACGATTAAAACAACTTCATCTTCTGTCACGGGGATGTATTCAATACGGTCAGAAAGCTCTGGTAAAATGACGAGGCCCAGGTCGACATAACCCTTCTCCACCATTTCGTACACAGTTACTGCCCCATTTTCAATTATAGAAAGGTTAATTCCCGGGTATTCTTGCCTGAAATTGGCAATCAGCGGAGGGAAATAACTGGTTCCAATTACAGGAGGTATTCCAACGCTCACATTGCCGGTCCTTAAATTTTTTGTATCCTGAATCGCTTCCGTGATCGAGTCCATCTCAAGGAGCAGTTTTTGTCCCTCTTCGAAGAGCTTTTCTCCTGCATCAGTCAAAGCCATTTTATGCTCAGATCGGTCAAAAAGCTGGACACCGAGTTCTTCTTCCAGTTTTTTGATCATTTTGCTCAAAGCGGGTTGAGAGAGATGGAGTTTCCTCGCTGCTACTGTAAAGCTGTTATCCTTTGCAACCTGGACAAAATACGCTAACTGCCGTGTATCCATCATTATTCCTCCGTATCACTCCATGGTATCGTTATTGTAACATAAGCAGTCCTCAGATAAATATCTATAGAGGTAAACCTTTAAAGAGGGAGAAGGTTGGTGGCTGGATTTCACGAAACGCGTTTGAACATGTGGATTTAAGGTTATGTTTATGAATATGACAGCTAAAGGGGAAATCGCCATGGAAAAGATAGAATATAACAAACTCGTAAGGGACTATTTTCCGGATCTGATGAAGGATAAAGGGAAGAAAGTTGAATTTGAAGTTTTAGAAGGCAGTGAATATAGCGAGAAACTCATGGAGAAATTCAATGAGGAAGTTGAAAAGTTCCGCAGTGCAGGAACGGACAGGCTGCTGAGTGAAATAGTTGATTTGCTCGAAGTGGTCTATGCTATTGCCGAGCACAGAGGAATTACCGAATCGGAAGTAGAGTTCATGCGCCAGCTGAAAAAGAACCGCAGCGGAGGCTTCCGGAAAAAAATCCTCCTTAAGTCGATTGGAGAATCTCAAAAATAAAAATTAAGCCCTCTGCTGACTTGGCAGAGGGCTATCTTTATATCGTTAAACCGCTTTATGTGCTGCTTCTGGTGTCTTTTTGAACACAGTCTTGCGGATGAAAGGAACGACCCAGCGGTCTAAACCATATTTGCCAGCGTTGAAACCTGCAAACAGGATAATAAATCCGAAGAAGATGTCAGTTGGGTTGTGGGATACAGTACCGGCAAGGAAGAAGCTGAAATTCATCACGAGACCGAAGAACATGGCGGCAGTAGTCAAACATCCAAGGATCAAACCTAGACCGATAAGGAATTCGCCAAGCGGAACGATGAAGTTGAACAGATCCACATTTGGAATCGCAAAGCTTTCAAGGAAGTTTACATACCATCCATATACCATGTTACCATCTGGTCCTTTTACCGGATTAGCTGCAGCATTTTTTAGATAACCAGTTGCATCAAAACCCTCACCAGTCAATTTTCCCCATCCAGCAGTCATCCAGTTGTATCCGAGCCATACACGAATTGCAGTCAACAGGCCAGCAGCAATATTGTTTTCCCTTAACCAATTAGCGAACATCTAAATCGCTTCCCTTCAAAATATATAATGATTACACTTATAAGATATCAAAGCAATAAATGGAAATCTGTGAAGAAAGTGTGAAGACACACATCAGCCATAATGTTATGAACAAATTTTGACAGCAATTTTCCTTTAATGGCACCAACACCCTAAAGGGTATTTATTTCTAATTTTTTTCTTGTCTCATATATTGGAAATATATAGAATAAACATAAAGTGAATACAGGCAGGAGAGGGGAAGATAAAATGAGTGAGCTATTATTCAAGCAATTTGAATTAACCAGAGGTAATTTCTTAAAGCATATTGAGGGATTAGCTTCTGAGCAGGCAAGTTTTAAGCCTGAAGGCTTCAATAACAATATCCAATGGCACATTGGGCATGTGCTAACAGTGGCAGAACAGTTCATGCTTGGCTTTCCTAAAAAATCAAACCATCTTCCTTCAAATTACATAGAGCTGTTTGGAAATGGCACAAGCCCATCAGACTGGGAAGGCGATGTTCCATCTGTGGAGGAATTGGCTAACCAATTGAAAGCGCAGCTCGGAAGAATCAAGGAGGTGCCGGCATCAATGCTGGATCAAAGGCTTAAACAGCCTTTTCTTGGGTTGGAGACGTTTGGAGAGATTGCCAATATGGCTTTATTTCATGAATCCTATCACCTTGGTCAAATCCATGCCATGAAAAAGTTATTGAAATAGAATACTGAAATTGCAGCGTTCAAGATGGGCGCTGCTTTTGGCAATTTGCAGGGTTATGAGAATGGATTCGGGCCGTACTGGAAATTTTCGAAAATGGAGGCAGCAGATTTTGAATCAGGAGACTTGTCCATATTGCAACTTGCACTCTGATGCTGAGCAGCAAATTGTATTAGAGAATGAAACTTGTTATTTCATCCAAAAGGGATCAGAACAACGAATCCTGCAGGGAAGCGGACTGATCATCCCAAAACAGCATAAACGGGATGTATTTGAGCTGTCAGAACAGGAGTGGAAGGATTCGGGGCAACTGCTGAAGGCGGCTAAGGAGCTGCTTGACAGGCAGTATTCACCAGATGGCTACAGTGTAGGATGGAATACTGGCAGAGCAGGCGGCCAGTCCATTTTCCATGCGCATTTGCATATCATTCCGCGGTTTAAAGATGAGCCTTTTGCCGGCAGGGGAATCAGGTATTGGATCAAACAGGAGAGTAATAAAAGAAATTAATAAAAATGGCCTCTGCACATGCAGGGCCATTTTTAGGTGGTACCTTCGTTCCAATCTGTATATAAACCGCTTCCATTACAGCCAGGACATTCATAAGGTGCTGCGTAATAGACAAACTCATTCGCGGAAAAAGCATAATAACCCCTGCCATGGCAATCAGGGCATTTATTTTGATCCTTCATGTTCGCCAGGTGACTTTCGTATCTGGCACTTCTCCATTGATTAAGCGCATTGAATAACCCCATTCTAACACCTCCCGTTCTATGCATAGTTTGGAGAAATTTACTTATTTTTATGTATAGTATATGGAGATTTTTGGTTTTTGCCTCTGATAGAAGCACAAGACTTGTCTGAAAAGATGACCATACTGTGGGCAGGCCGGCCCTAATCATTGAGGTATTGAAAGGCCAGAAAGCAAATGATGACGAAGCAATTAGCTCCTTTTTTCTCTGTTCCAAGAAAGTTTACTTGACGTAAATTATTAACTAAAATATAATTACTTACATAAAGTAACTTACTAACGATTATGTAACTGCAGTGCAATTTTCGTTAAAAAGAATGACAAAGGGGAATTTGACTAATGTTAAAGACGAATGAAGCAGGAGCAACGATTTTAAGGATTGTTTTAGGAGCTACTTTTTTAATCCATGGAGCATCAAAGTTCCAGGGAGGCATCGGAAACACTGCTGGTTTCTTTGAAAGCCTAGGCCTGCCAGGTTTCTCGGCGTACATTGTAGCTTTAATAGAATTAGTCGGCGGCATCGCGATGATACTTGGATTAGGAACAAGAATTGTTTCGATTTTATTTGCCGCAGTTTTAGCAGTAGCAGTTATAAAGGTTAAGCTTGCTGGAGGGTTCCTTGGAAATGGCCAGATGGCTGGATATGAACTTGACCTGGCATTGATGGCAATTTCAATTTATTTGGCAATATCAAATAAATCACTGTTCGCTATTGATAATGTAATTTTCCCGTCAAAAAATGCCTAAAGGGAGGAATAGTAATTGAATTTTCATCAACCACCGGTATCTTTTGTAGGCCAGGTAAATTTAAAAGTGCAGGATCTAGAGAGATCAGTTGCTTTTTATCAAGAGGTAATCGGGTTTCAAATCTTAGAAAAAACGGAAAGGTCAGCGAAATTAACAGCAGATGGAAAGACTGTCCTGCTGGCAATTGAACAGCCAGATAATGTTCAGCCAAAACAGAGAAGAACTTCAGGACTATACCATTTCGCACTATTATTGCCTCGTCGTGCTGATTTAGCCAATATACTGAAGCATTTTGTGCAGATAAAATATCCGCTGCAGGGAGCATCAGACCACCTTGTGAGTGAGGCACTGTATCTGGCAGACCCAGATGGAAATGGTATTGAAATCTACTCGGATCGCCCAGCAGCCATGTGGGAATGGAATGAAAATGAAGTTGTGATGACCACTGAGCCATTGGATGCAGAAAGTCTGCTTTCAGAGGTAGAAGAAACGATATGGAATGGATTGCCTGAAGGCACGTTAATGGGACATATCCATCTGCATGTTTCTGAATTAGTTAAAACCGAAGAGTTTTACACTAAAGGGCTGGGCTTTGAGGTAGTTACCCGTTATGGTTCACAGGCTCTCTTCATTTCATCAGGTAAATATCATCATCATATCGGACTGAATACGTGGAATGGGGTTGGAGCGCCTAAGCCCGCTGATAATAGTGTGGGACTTGAATCATTTAGTCTGGTACTCCCTAATGATGAGTCAGTATATGCAACGATTGCCCGACTAAAGGAAATTGGTGCTTCAGTTACAGAAGACAATGGTGTATGGGTTACGGTGGATCCTTCCGGAAACAAGATTAGATTTGAAACAGCTTTAAACAAAAACAAGTGAATCGCAGGCGGTGGAAATTATGGGACTATTAAATAAACTATTTGGAAGTAAAACGAAGGAGGATAAAATCATGGCTGCAGAAAAAATGAATATCGGGATAATTCTAGGAAGCACAAGGCAGGGACGTGTGAGCCCGCAAGTTGGAGAGTGGGTTAAGGAACTGGCGGACAAACGAGGGGACGCGAATTATGAAATCGTGGATATCGCGGACTTCAATTTGCCCTTCTTAGGAACAACAGACGGTACTGAACCGGGAATCGCTGCATGGAATGAAAAGCTTTCAAGCCTCGATGGATTCGTGTTCATCGTTCAGGAATACAATCACAGCATTACTGGAGCTTTAAAAAATGCACTTGATTTTGCTCGTGAAGCATGGAATAACAAGGCAGCAGGAATTGTCAGCTATGGATCAACAGGCGGTGCTAGAGCAGCTGAACATTTAAGAGGGATTTGCGGAGAATTAAAAATTGCTGACGTCCGTACACATCCAACCTTATCACTGTTTACCGACTTTGAAAACGGCTCAGAATTTAAACCGCAGCCTCTCCATCTTGATAATGTCAATGCCATGCTTGACGAAGTAGTGGCCTGGAGCGGGGCATTAAAGACTTTAAGATAGCCAAATGAGCATATAAATTGACCAGTATTTTTATACGCGGTAATATCTCGAAGTGAGCTATTTTAACTTCGAGATATTTTTTTGAAATAGCTTATCAAATATATATAGGATAGGTGGAATTACATCATGGCCAAAGTTTTATATATTACCGCTCATCCGCTGACTGAGGAACAATCCTTCAGTCTGGCAGCAGGTAAAGCTTTCCTTGAAACCTACAAGGAACAAAACCAAAATGATGAAGTCGTTCATCTCGATCTATTTAAGGAAAATATTCCTCATATTGATGCCGATGTATTGGGCGGCTGGGGAAAACTGCAAAAGGGCATTGAATTTTCAGCCCTAACTGCAGAAGAGCAGGCAAAAGTCGGCCGTCTTGCAGAATTGGTCGACCAGTTCACATCTGCAGACAAATTCGTTTTCGTGACACCGCTATGGAACTTCTCATTCCCGCCAGTCATGAAGGCTTACTTAGATTCAGTAGCAGTCGCAGGCAAAACATTCAGATATACCCAAGAAGGACCTGTTGGTTTAATGACCGATAAAAAAGCCCTTCATATCCAGGCGCGAGGCGGATATTACTCTGAAGGACCGGCGGCAGACATGGAAATGGGACACCGTTACATTCAAACAATGATGAACTTCTTCGGTGTACCTTCAACTGAATCCCTTGTTCTTGAAGGCCACAATGCAAACCCTGAGAAAGCACAGGAAATCAAAGAAAACGGAATTGCGCGTGCAAAGGATCTGGCACACACATTCTAATTTTGATATTAGACGAGTTATTCATATCTATACGGAAGAAAGCTGGCCTGATTGGCCAGCTTTTTTATTTTACAAGCCAAGCTTTTTCGATTATAGGTATTTGATGTTTCAAAAGCCTGAGTAAGTCCCCATGTAGATATCCATATCCCTTTAAATACAAAAAGCCGAAAAGGATGCCCGCCAAGGACATCCTTTTTGTTCTATCTTTTAACTTCCTGTGGCACCCTCAGTCCAAGCCCTTGCGCGATACGAGATCCGTACTCAGGATCCGCTTTGTAAAAGTGGCCGATCTGGCGGAGTTTGATGTCATCGCGTTCGACCGGCATCATCGCAGCGACAATATTAGAGACAAGGCGCTCCCTTTCTTCCTCGCTCATCAGACGGTAAAGGTCACCAGCTTGTGTGTAGTGGTCATGGTGATCGTAGCCAACATTTTCGGCCACGCCGCTAACAGGGAAGGATGCCTGTTTGTGTTCCTTGACTTCCGTTGGGCCTCCGAAACTATTAGGCTCGTAATTCACAGCTTTGCCCCCGTTGCCGTCAAAACGCATCTGGCCATCACGCTGGTAGGAGTTCACTTCGGACTTCGGCCTGTTGATTGGCAGGTGCTGATGATTTGCGCCTACACGATAACGGTGTGCGTCAGCATAAGCAAACAAACGGCCTTGAAGCATTTTGTCTGGAGAGACATCGATACCAGGCACTAGTGTTCCAGGAGAGAATGTTGCCTGTTCGACTTCCGCGAAGTAGTTTTCTGGATTGCGGTCCAATACCATCCGGCCGACCTCGATTAATGGATAGTCTTTTTGTGACCAAACCTTCGTAACATCGAATGGGTCGAAGCGGTACGTATTCGCATCCTCCAGTGGCATGATTTGGACATACAGCCTCCATGCAGGGAAATCACCTGCTTCAATTGCATTAAAAAGATCTTCAGTGTGGAAATCAGGATTTTCTCCAGCAATTTTAGCTGCTACATCGGCCGTCAGGTTCTTCACTCCTTGCTCAGTCTTAAAGTGGTATTTAATCCAGACGCCCTTCGCCTTCAGCATTGGTCCATTTAAAAGTATGGCTGCCAAAACCGTGCATATGGCGGAAGGTAGCCGGTATACCGCGGTCGGACATCAAGATCGTTACCTGGTGCAAGGCTTCCGGGGAAAGTGACCAGAAGTCCCAAACTGCATTTGGATCCTTTAGATGAGTCTGCGGGTTCCTTTTTTGTGTATGGATGAAATCCGGGAACTTGATGGCATCACGGATAAAAAATACAGGTGTATTGTTCCCGACGATGTCATAGTTTCCTTCCTCTGTATAAAACTTCACTGCAAAACCGCGCGGGTCTCTTACTGTATCAGCAGAGCCCAGTTCACCGGCAACCGTTGAAAAACGGATGAATAAAGGTGTCTTTTTCCCAACCTCTGACAGGAAAGCAGCTTTTGTATATTGTGTTACATCAGTTGTCACTTCGAAATAGCCATGTGCGCCCGCGCCTTTAGCATGCACGACACGCTCCGGCACACGCTCGCGGTTAAAGTGTGCTAACTTCTCCAAAAGATGAACGTCCTGAAGTAAAGCAGGACCTCTTTGTCCAGCCGTCATAGAGTTCTGGTTGTCGCCAACGGGCGCTCCCCAGCTTGTAGTTAAATGCTTATTTTGATTGCTCATTTAGATAACCTGCCTTTATTAAGATTTGTTGATAACTAAATGATAACACTTTTCATTTAGAAATCAATACTAAATTATAATTATTTTAAAAAAGAAATTAATATTAATAGAGTTTATATGGCATACCCTGCATTTTTTTGGAGGAACTTGGTTATGAGTTGGGTGATCGATATATTTCAAGATATGGTTGATATATCAAGAAAAGTGGTCGATATAATGGAAAATCCGCTGATATAATCTGAAAAGTGGTCGATATATTTTGATTTTCGCCATAAAACGTTCCCGGTTACATATCTGTAACACTATGTAAAAATTGAACCGTAAACTTACAGCGCTGGTTAGTTAAGGAAGAGTGAGCCGATTGGAATAAACTACTAGGTTTACATAGAAACAAGCGTTGTCAATAGCTTTAGGCAGTTTCTCCCGATTGGCACTTATTGGACGATGAATCACTATGTTACAACTGCTAGCCTTAATAGTAGAGAAATAGAGCAATTCTACTGGGAGGTTTGGAGAATGAGAAAGATGAAAAAAACTTTGGCAGCGCTGACAGCTGTTGTGTCACTATCTTTATTTTCAATGGGAGCGGCTGCAGAAGCTGCAACGCATCAGGTGAAAGCAGGAGATACTTTATGGGGCGTTGCCAGTAAGTATGGAGTGCCAATCACCAAGTTGAAACAAACGAATAATAGAACTAGCAATCTACTATATCCAGGACAAAAGTTGACGATTCCAGCTGCAACGGTATCTGCAGCAGATCAGGACTTGCTTGCAAGACTGGTCCGCGCCGAGGCTAAAGGCGAGCCATATGCAGGGAAAGTAGCAGTAGCAACTGTTGTCTTGAATAGAGTAGCAAGCTCTGAATTTCCGAATACAATTAAGGGTGTAATCTATCAAAAATCAAACGGTTATTATGCATTCACACCTGTGAAAAATGGTGCGATCAACAAGCCGGCTGACGCCGATTCCAAGAAAGCCGTAAAAGAAGCCCTTGCATTCAGGGGACAGGGGAATGGCTCATTATTCTTCTTTAACCCAAAAACGGCTGTAAGCAAATGGGTATTTTCAAGAGAAGTAACCGTAACAATTGGCAATCATAGATTTGCGAAGTAACAAGAAAAAGCTGTGCAGATTCTCAATCTGCACAGCTTTTTCTCAATTAAGTAAGCTGATGCCCTGGTATTAAGAATTAAGCTTGTTAAATATTCAAATAAAACATAATATTAAATTGCAATACATAATGATAGGAGGAATCTTTTTTGATAGTTAAATCGCGTGTTGAATCCTTGGAACTGCAAATTCTGAGAATGCTGAATGCTCGAATGAACTTGTCTCCGAAAGAACACAGTAACTATCTATACCTGGAAAAAGGTTATGAAGGAGAGGTGATTTTTGATCACTGGATGGAGGAGGTTGAAAAAGGCTTTCTGGTTTTGAATGATCTGCTCCTTGAACATGGAAATACTAAATTTCAAATCGACTCCTTATTCCTTTCCCAGATCATCCATATGTTTGAAGTGAAGAATATGGAAGGAGATTATTATATCGAAGGCGATAGGTGGTATACCAACACAGGAGCAGAAATTAAGAATCCTCTAATACAAATGGAAAGAGCAGAGTCTCTTCTGCGAAGGATGGTACGAGAGCTTGGATACAATATTAATATTGAATCGACTCTAGTCTTTGTGAACCCAAACTTTTACCTCTATCAAGCACCACGCAATTTACCAATTATCTTTCCGAACCAAATTCCACGACTTCTAAGAAACCTTCAAAAACAATTCGCTCCAATAAAGAATACCCACACAAACCTAGCAGAACGGCTGGTTTCCCTTCATATCCATGAATCACCGTATAACAGGCTGCCTGAATATAGTTACGACCGGCTTGAGAAGGGAATAACTTGTTCGCATTGTCATACCATGAATACTACAGTTACTAGAAAAACATTAATTTGCAATAGTTGCGGAAGACGGGAAAATATTCATCAAGCAGTATTAAGAAGTATCAGGGATCTCCAATTACTTTTTCCAGAAGAAGAATTAACAGTCAATAAGATCCAAGGATGGTGCAATTCGATTAAAACAAAGAAAGCCATGAGGAACATTCTTTCAGAAAGCTTTACCTTAAGCGGCTATGGCCGTTCTGCACACTATATAAACAAAGAGTAGGGTAAAGTGCGAGGCAAGAAATAAGCAGAAAAAATATAACTTATCTGTATAAGGGTCCATTTCAAGGTTAAAGGACCCTTATTTAGTCTAACCGAACTGCATAAGGATCCTGTTCGAGGTTAAATGGGACCTTATGAAGGTAAATCCAGCTACATAAGGGTGCCGTTGGAGGTTAAAAGGAGTCTTATGAAGTCAAAGCGAGCCATATAAGGGTGCCGTTGGAGGTTAAAAGGAGTCTTATGAAGTCGAAGCGAGCCAGATAAGGGTGCCATTGGAGGTTAAAAGGAGTCTTATGAAGCCAAACCGAGCCAGATAAGGGTGCCGTTGGAGGTTAAAAGGAGTCTTATAGAGCCAAAGCGAGCCATATAAGGGTGCCGTTGGAGGTTAAAAGGAGTCTTATGAAGTCAAAGCGAGCCAGATAAGGGTGCCGTTGGAGGTTAAAAGGAGTCTTATGAAGTCAAAGCGAGCCAGATAAGGGTGCCGTTGGAGGTTAAAAGGAGTCTTATGAAGTCAAACCGAGCCAGATAAGGGTGCCGTTGGAGGTTAAAAGGAGTCTTATGAAGTCAAACCGAGCCAGATAAGGGTGCTGTTGTAGGTTAAAAGGAGTCTTAGGAAGTCAAAGCGAGCCATATAAGGTTGCCGTTGGAGGTTAAAAGGACCCTTATGAAGTCAAAGCGAGCCATATAAGGTTGCCGTTGGAGGTTAAAAGGACCCTTATGAAGTCAAATCCAGCTACATAAGGATCCCGTTCCAGATTAAAAGGAGTCTTTGCGTCTTGTACGAGGTTAAAAGCCCCTTACAAATACAACCCCATCTACATAAGGCCACCGCTCAATCCTTTACCTTGGTTGTTTTGCCAGTATCCTAATAATCTGATCCTCGACCTCCCTTCCATTTCTGTCATCCAGCAGATTATTCAGCAGAATGGTGAAAATGACGGTTTCGCCTCCGGCTGTTTTTACGTATCCAGCCAGAGTGCTTACTCCTGTAAGCGAGCCTGTTTTGGCCTGTACTACAATTCGTTGCGATTCATCTTTTAATCGATTCCGCATCGTCCCGCCAACCATTCTGTCCTTTTCCCCGGCGACTGGAAGTGACTGCAAAAATACCGGAAACCATTTCTCCTTTTGGACTTGAAATAGAAGCTTTGTCATTTCATTTGCTGGTATCAGGTTTGCATGGGAAATGCCTGATCCATCACGCAGAACGATCTGGCTGGTATCAATCCCGAAACGCTCCAGCTCATCTGCCACGACCTCGAGACCTTTATCCCAGCTGCCGCTGCCATGGACAACTTTCCCCATTTCTTTTATGAGTACTTCGGCGTGGCCATTATTGCTGAGCTTCATGAAGGGTATCATCAGCTCGGCAAGGGGAAGTGATTTATGAAAAATTAATACTGGCATGGCATTTGAAGCCTTACCATTTTTTATTTTCCCAACTACTTGGATTCCCTGTTCCTCCAGAGCCTTTTTAAAAAGGCTTCCGGCATAATGCGTCGGGTTCCAAACGGCAACCCACTCTCTCGTCTTAGGTGAATCAGCAGGAAATGTACCTGTTACCTTGATTGTATTGGTGCCATGTTCCCGTTCGAAGCGGATATCCTGTTTTCCTTTGGAATCTACTGTTTTAGTTTCATTGACAATCGTGACAAAATCAGTGTCAGGTTCTAGTGAAATCTCAGCGGCTGCCCCTTTTTTGCCTTGAGAAACGTTAACTATCACTGTTCCGGCGTCATAATCTTTATTTGGAGAAGCTGTCAGTGCCGATATTTGCGCCCCATAATATTGATGTTCATCATTCCAGGTTAGATCCTCTGAATATCGTACATCGTCATACCAGCTGTCATCGGTGATGAGATCGCCATCGATTTTCATGATTCCTTCGTTCTTCAGTTTTTTTGCCATTTCAGCAAAGTCTGCCGGCAGCAGTGTCGGATTTCCTTTGCCTTTTAAATAAAGGTCGCCTAAAAGAGTTCCGCCGGTTATTTTTCCTTCTGTTAGTAATTCAGTTGTAAAGCGGTAATCCTCCCCTAAGACTGAAAGTGACGCAGCAGCCGTGAGAAGCTTCAGAACGGAAGCAGGCTGCATTCTTATACCGCCATTATGCTCATACAGCAGCTTTCCATCCTCTGCTGACCTGATGCTGATTCCAGCCAAAGCCCCCTTCAGAATCGGTTCTGTTTTTAAAAGGCCATTGATTTCTTCTTGCATTCCCACTTGGGAGGAGACAGCCTTTGCAGGAGGCTCTTCAGTATAAAAAAGTGCGTTCAAGGCTAAAATGCTAACAAACATGAACAGGATGATTAATGTAATTTTTTGTTTCAAGATTTCGTTCATTCCCTTCATATCTCTTCTGTTTTCGACAGGAATTTTCCCAATAAACAACTAGTAGAGTCTATGATAATGTTTAATTTAATAGAAGGTTGAGGAGGAGAAAAAATGTACCGATACTTTTGGAATACTTTATTCATTGTAGCCATCGGAGCAGGATTTTACTTCTATGTTCAACTCATTTTTTCAAAGGTTACGGATCCGCTGTATGGCACATTGGCACTTCTTGCGGGCTGTCTGTTTGCGGCAGGGATATCCAGGGAGCTGCTGCTGCACGTGCCGATCAGAAATGAAAATAGGCAAGTTTAGAGTCGAGTGGCATGCACCCTTGTTATAGGGTGTTTTTTTATTTGGAAAACAGTTTTTATGATAAGTACGTGAAGGGGGTATGATAAAATATAAGGAAACGGATAAAAGGGGGTTATTAGATGGACATTTTAGAGCCCAAAGTCAACCCATCTGAATGTGCGGACAGCTGCTGCTCATCAGAGAGAAAAAGCCATCACTCTGAAAAAACGAAAAAAAATCTTGTGACAAGATTGAATCGGATAGAAGGACAAATTCGCGGCATCAAAGGCCTGATTGAAAGGGATACGTATTGTGATGATGTCATCACACAAATTTCTGCGACACAGGCTGCATTAAATAGCGTCGCCAAGCTATTGCTTGAGGGTCATATGAAATCATGCATTGTTGAACGGATTCAGGAAGGCGATCATGAAGTGGTTGACGAGCTGCTTACGACCATTGAGAAGTTGATGAAAAAATAGTCGAACAATTTGTTTTTATTTTAAGATAATGTTAGGTATAATTACTTTAACATAATATAATTCCTTCGGGGTCGGGTGAAATTCCCAACCGGCGGTGATGAAGCAAGAGCTTCTAAGTCCGTGACCCGCTTAACATTTGTTAAACGGTGGATCTGGTGAAACTCCAGGGCCGACAGTTAAAGTCTGGATGGGAGAAGGAAAAAACGAGGATTAAAAAAACGGGATTAGTATACCCTTTTTTAACCCTCTGGTTTGACATTGCCTTTTTTAGGACCCCGAAGCAATTTTGTTTCGGGGTCTTTTTATTTTTACTTTTTAAAAAGGAGGGATTATGGTGGACAACCGTGACTATATGGCTCTTGCCATCAATCTTGCCAGTGTGACCGAGGGCCAAACAACGCCTAATCCGCGGGTTGGGGCTGTCCTTGTAAAAGATAGCCAGATCATTGGGATGGGCGCCCATCTGAAGGCGGGTGAGCCGCATGCTGAGGTTCATGCAATCGGCATGGCGGGGGAAAAAGCCAATGGCGCAACGCTCTACGTCACACTTGAGCCATGCAGTCATTTCGGGAAGACGCCTCCATGTTCCAATCTGGTGATTGAGTCCGGCATCAAGAAAGTCTTTGTTGCTTCGGTGGATCCTAACCCGCTTGTCGGCGGGGCAGGAATTAAAAAAATGCTTGATGCAGGCATTGAGGTTGAGGTTGGCTTATTGGAGGAAGAAGCGACTGCCCTAAATAAGGTGTTTTTTCATTACATAAGCACAGGGCTCCCGTATGTAACCCTCAAATCAGCCACCAGCCTTGATGGCAAAATAGCGACAGTGGCCGGTGAGAGTAAATGGATCACCGGAGAAGGAGCGAGGAAGGATGTCCACCAATTCCGCCATACACATGATGCGATACTGGTCGGCGTCAATACCGTTATCAAAGATAACCCGAGCCTGACGACCAGACTAGAAACTGGCGGAAAAAACCCCATCCGCGTGATTCTGGATTCCAAACTCAGAGCTCCTTTGGAAGCAGGGATTTTCAATGACAAAGCTGCTGAGACGATTATTGTGACAGGGATAGACGCCGGGCCTGAAAGGGAAAGACAGTTTTTAGAGCGGGGCATCGAAATCATTAAGCTGGACACTGTAAAAGTCGGCATAAAAGACATGCTAAAGAAATTAGGCAAACGCGGTATCACCTCCCTATATGTTGAAGGCGGGGCAGAGGTACATGGCAGTTTTTTAAAGGAAGAAGCTTTCCAGCGCGTAATAACCTACATCGCTCCAAAGTTGATTGGCGGAAAAAATGCTCCGGCTGCTTATGGAGGCGAAGGAATTCCACGGCTTGAGGATACAGTGCCTTTGGAGATCGTGGATGTAAAACAAATTGGCCAGGATATCAGAATCATTGCTGAGCCGGTTTAGAAGGAGGTTTGTATGTTTACTGGGATTATTGAAGAAATCGGGACAGTAGCCAATATTCAGCATAGCGGTGAATCATTTGTCCTGACAATAGACGCAAAAAAAGTCCTGTCTGATGTCCATCTGGGAGACAGTATTGCTGTAAACGGAGTTTGCCTGACCGTCACTTCCTTCACCGAAAACCGGTTTACCGTTGATGTCATGCCGGAAACGGTTAGAGCATCGAGCTTGAAAACCGTTAAAAGAGGCTCGAAGGTGAACCTGGAAAGAGCAATGGCAGCGGGAGGACGCTTTGGCGGTCACTTTGTCGCTGGCCATGTAGATGGAGTCGGTGTCATTAAAGGAAAAAAGCAGATTGAAAACGCGGTATATTATGAAATTCAAGTAGAACCTGAATTGCTGAAATATGTCATCATGAAGGGCTCTGTCGCCATTGATGGTACAAGCCTGACGGTATTCGGAATATCGGAAGACAGTTTGACCCTGTCACTGATTCCGCTTACCCTTTCGGATACGGTACTTGGTTTCAAGGGTACAGGAGATCTCGTTAACATTGAATGTGACATGATCGGAAAATATGTGGGACATTTTTTGAGTAACCAGGTCCCTTCAGCTCCAAAACGAGGGAACGATATTACAGCCCAATTCCTGCAGGATAACGGGTTTATGTGAGGGTGATGAAGATGTTTGATCCTATTGAAGAAGCGATTTATGAACTTATGCAAGGAAATGTCGTCATAGTTTGTGATGATGAAGACAGGGAGAATGAAGGGGATTTCATCGCGCTTGCTGAGAGGGCAACGCCTGATGTCATCAATTTCATGGCAACACACGGCCGGGGGCTGATCTGTGTTCCAATCGAAACAGAACTGGCACAAAGACTCGACCTCATGCCGATGGTTTCACGCAACACTGATCCCCATGGAACTGCATTTACGGTTAGTATCGACCATAAGTATTCCACAACCGGAATCTCTGCATTCGAGCGCTCGGCCACCGTTCTGAGCATGCTTGATCCGGAATCCAAGGCTGCTGATTTTAAAAGGCCCGGACACATCTTCCCGCTCGTTGCCAAGAAAGGCGGAGTATTAAGAAGGGCCGGCCATACAGAAGCAGCGGTGGACCTGGCTAAAATGTGCGGCGCCCAGCCTGCTGGAGTCATTTGCGAAATCATGAATGAAGACGGCACAATGGCACGTGTACCTCAGCTCCGGAAGATTGCTGATCAGTTCGACCTTAAGATGATCACAATCAAGGACCTTATTCAATATCGGAACCGGAAGGACAAGCTCATTAACAGGGAAGTGGAAATCAACCTTCCCACTGAATTCGGGATGTTCAAAGCCGTTGGATACACGAATCTCGTAGATGACAAAGAGCATATCGCACTCGTTAAAGGAGAAATCAATCCTGATGAACCGGTTCTTGTCAGAGTCCATTCTGAATGCCTGACAGGTGATGTATTCGGTTCCTACCGTTGTGATTGCGGGCCTCAGCTTCATGCTGCTTTAAGCCAGATCAATAAGGAAGGGCGCGGCGTTCTTCTTTATTTGCGCCAGGAAGGAAGAGGCATCGGGCTCATGAACAAGCTGCGTGCCTATAAGCTTCAGGAAGAGGGCTATGACACGGTCGAAGCCAATGAAAAGCTCGGATTTGGTGCCGATTTGCGTGAGTATGGGATCGGTGCTCAAATTTTAAAAGACCTTGGCATCAAGCAAATGAGATTGCTGACCAACAATCCAAGGAAAATCAAAGGGCTGAAAGGATACGATCTTGAGGTAGTAGACCGCGTGCCAATCCAGATGCCAACTAAAGAAGAAAATGAAAATTACTTAAAAACCAAGCACAGCAAATTAGGACATTTACTTAAATTTTAAATCGGAAAAAAGATAAATAATAGCTAAAATGGAGGAATAGTCATGAACAGAACATTTGAAGGTAATTTAGTAGGAACAGGTCTTAAAATCGGGATCGTTGTAGGCCGATTCAATGAGTTCATTACAAGCAAGCTTTTAGGCGGAGCGCAGGATGCACTGAAAAGACATGGTGTGGACGAAAGCAATGTCGATGTTGCCTGGGTCCCAGGTGCATTTGAAATCCCGCTAGTCGCACAGAAAATGGCGAAAAGCAATAAATATGATGCTGTCATCACATTAGGTACAGTGATCCGCGGCTCTACTCCTCACTTTGACTATGTTTGCAATGAAGCTGCCAAAGGTGTATCAGCAGCCGCTATGAACTCAGGCATCCCGGTCATCTTCGGTGTACTGACTACTGATACAATCGAGCAGGCAATCGAACGTGCCGGCACTAAAGCTGGCAACAAAGGCTGGGACGCTGCCGCTTCAGCAATCGAAATGGCGAACTTAATGAAGAGTATTGAAATGTAATCTAATTTTGAAAGCTGCAGGCAACCATGTCTGCAGCTTTTTTATTTTAAGACCGCAAAATTCTTCCCAATCTTTTAAACTCTTCGCCTCAGTTTGTTAATAATTTGTTCATATTTTCTGGTTAAGATGAAGACAAGTTAGAAGCGAGGAGGAAAAATCATGAGTGAATATAACTCGAATTCCCGGTACCAGGAAGTGGAGCCGGTCAAAAAGTCTAATAGATTAAAAAGCATCATGTCTACTGTTTTGGCAGGAGTAGTAGGTTCGGCTATTACGCTTGCTGCAGTGAATTTTACAGAGGAGGATGCTGGGAAACAGGTACAGCCCCAAACTCAAACAGCCACAGAAAGCAAGTCAAATATAGTCACTACACCGACTTCCGCCAAAAATTCCGGGTCGATAGCCGATATCATTGAAACATCTTCTAAATCCATTGTCGGCATCACCAATATCCAGCAGCAAAGCAATCCGTTTTCCCAAAGCCAGGGGAATGTCGAAAGCGGTTCTGGCTCTGGTGTGATTTTTAAAAAGCAAGGAAACAGTGCCTTTATCGTCACGAATAACCATGTAATTGAGGGAGCATCAAAGGTCGAGGTTTCCCTTTACAATGGAGAGAAGGTTCCAGCAGAGGTGGTTGGTGCAGACGCATTAACTGACCTGGCCGTTGTGAAAATCGATGCATCCAAGGCAGCGGATGTCATTGAATTTGGTGATTCTTCAGTGTTGCGGCCAGGCGACCAGGTGCTGGCGATTGGAAACCCGCTTGGCCTTGACTTATCAAGGACTGTGACCCAGGGAATCGTAAGTGCAGTTGACCGTTCTATCTCAGTGCCAACCTCTGCCGGGGAATGGGAAATGAATGTCATCCAGACAGACGCGGCAATCAACCCGGGAAACAGCGGCGGCGCTTTGATAAATACAGATGGAAAAGTGATTGGAATCAACAGCTTGAAGATTTCGCAAAATGGCGTGGAAGGCCTGGGTTTTGCGATTCCCAGCAATGAAGCCATGCCAATTGTTAATCAGCTGATCGAAAAAGGAAAAGTGGAACGTCCATATTTAGGTGTTAGCCTTGCGGACCTGACACAAATCCCTGATATGTATCTCGAGAAATTGCCGGACAATGTGGAATCGGGAACGATGATTACCTATGTCGACCCAAATTCCGCAGCTGCCAAAGCGGGTCTTAAGGAGCAGGATATCATCGTCGGCATCAATGATGAAAAAGTAGAGAATGCCAGTGACTTAAGAAGATACATGTATACTAAAATCAAAAACGGAGACAGTGCCGAGTTAAAAATATTCCGTGACGGCAAGCAGCAAACATTAAAGGTAACTTTGACTGTTTCAAGCGTTGAATAATGGAGGGAAATGATGATTGCTTTTATGAAAAATAACAAATTAATGCTGATATTTGCTGTGATTTCCCTGGGGCTCCTTTTGATCTTTGCGACAGCTTTTACAAAAACAGAGACGGCAGCGAGCATCAATGGCGAAAAAATCACCAAGGAGGAATTGAACACAAAAATGACCGAAATGTACGGCAATGATATGTTGGATTCACTAATCACAACTAAAGTGATCGAAATGGAAGCCGCGAAGAAAAAAGTAAATGTCACAGGCAATGAAATAGATGAAGAGTTAACAAAGCTTCAGGAATCGTATGGCGGTGAAGAAGCCTTTGCAGCTGCATTGGAGCAGAACAAAGTGTCAATGGACAGAATCAGGGAGGACATCGAGATTTATCTGCTCGCGGAAAAAATGATCAAACCATCAATCAAAGTGACCGAAAAAGAAATGAAAACATACTTTGAAGAGAATAAGGATTCGTTAGGGCAAAAGGAACAGGTAAAAGCCCAACATATTTTAGTCGAAGATGAGGCAACAGCCAAGAAAGTAAAGGAAAAGCTGGACAGTGGCAAAGACTTTGCTGAACTGGCGAAGGAATATTCCACGGATTCCAGCAATGCCGATAAGGGAGGAGACCTCGGCTATTTTGGAAAAGGAGAAATGGCAGAGGAATTCGAAAAGGCAGCATTCGCATTGGATGTTGATGGAATAAGTGAGCCGGTAAAAACCGAGTTTGGTTACCATATCATCAAGGTCACCGATAAAAAGGCAGCAAAACCGGCAGTCTACGAAGATAATAAAAAAAAGATCGAAGAAATGCTATATGACCAAAAAATCCAGTCAGAATATGCTGGCTGGCTGGAAGAGAAAAAAGCAGATTACGAAATTAAAAGGTATCTATAGTTGAAATGACACTCCTGCAGTAGCTGCAGGAGTTTTTTGTTGGCTTTTTAAAATTTTTAGAATAATTTAGTTGCAGGTCAAGTTTCCTATGCGATAAAATGTTGACCAAAGGAAACTTTTTAACATACCTGCATATATTGTTTCTAAGCAAAGGGAATCCTGCACCCTAAAAGTTTACCTAAGGAAACAATTTAGAGTAAGTCCATCATTGATAGGTTATAATTTGTACGTGAAACATTTTATATTTATCGCATAAACTAAGGATTATTGTTTTCCTTATTAACAATCTAGGGTCAGGTTAAATATTGATACTCAAAGGAGAATATATATGACTGAGGAAATTTTATTTGCTTTCGGATTGACTCTATTTGCAGGCCTAGCTACCGGAATCGGAAGTGTTCTTGCCTTTTTCACATCGCGGACGAATACAAAATTCCTTTCGCTCGCGCTTGGTTTTTCGGCCGGGGTCATGATCTATGTGTCGATGATTGAGATTTTTGTAAAAGCAAAGGATGCACTAGTCTCAGCGATGGGTGTACAATTAGGGAACTGGGCGACTGTAGGCGGTTTTTTCGCCGGAATCGTATTGATTGCACTAATCGATAAGTTCATACCAAAGCAGAGTAATCCTCATGAGCTGAAAAAAGTCGAAGACATGAGCTCCCCTTCACAAGCTGTCAACGATGCTGCTCTGCTGAAAATGGGCACATTTACAGCGCTGGCGATTGGTATTCACAATTTTCCAGAGGGAATCGCAACCTTTACTTCTGCCATTCAGGATCCCGGCCTGGGTGTGGCCATTGCGATTGCGATCGCCATCCATAACATTCCGGAGGGCATTGCCGTTTCCGTACCAGTGTATTTCGCAACAGGGGATAAGAAGAAAGCTTTCAATCTATCATTCTTGTCAGGGTTGTCTGAGCCGATTGGCGCACTGGCAGCTTATCTTTTCCTGATGCCATTCCTGAATGATATCATGTTTGGAGTCATTTTTGCGGCAGTAGCCGGAATCATGGTATTCATATCACTTGATGAACTGCTGCCCGCTGCGAAGAAATATGATGAATCACATCTTGCCATCTACGGTTTGGTAGCTGGAATGGCCGTTATGGCGGTTAGCTTGCTATTGTTCATATAAATTTGCAAGTGCGAAATTAACTATTATTTTCCAGATAAAAGAGTGACCTGTAACAAAAGGGTCACTCTTTTTGGTTCTTTTGATATTGGGAAAAATTTAAAACAGTCCGATATACATGTGACTTTTATGTAAACGTGTATAATTACCTGATTCGAAAGACTTAAAAATGAACAGATTAGCATATTGATATTATCAGAAAATTTTAAATATAATAGATTTTGTAAAACCAGCAACACCATAAAATGCAGAGGAGTGGTAAGATGAAAAAAAGGAAGGCACTAGGAGCCGCACTACTAAGCATGACAATGGGCTTATCTTTATTCATGGCCGGGGCATTTGGCCAGGCGCCAGAGGCACAGGATTCATACCGGGTATTGGTTCAGGGTCCTGCAGCTGAAAAGGCGAAGGCAAAAGATCTATACGGTAAAAGATGGGATTTTGGAGCAAAAGGTTTTACAACAACGGTTAATGCAAAGCAATACCAGGCACTATTAAAAAATAAGAACCTAAAAGTAGAGACAGTACAACAGGTACAGGTGGAAGCGAAACCAGGTGCCAGTGCCCAGGCGGCGCCATCTGATCGTACGCCTTGGGGAATGGAAGCAATCTATAATGATAGTAATCTTCAGGCTACATCTGGCGGAGGCGGCATCAAGGTAGCAGTTCTTGATACCGGGGTCAATGTTGCCCATGCAGACTTGGCCGGCAGCGATGAACAGTGTAAAGATTTCACTAACCGCAGAACGCCATTAGTTAATGGTTCTTGTTCAGATAAGAATGGTCACGGAACTCATGTTGCAGGTACTGTACTGGCACATGGAGGATCAGGCCAGGGAATTTACGGGGTAGCACCTGAAGCTGACCTGTGGGCTTACAAGGTATTGAATGACCAGGGCTCAGGCTATTCTGACGATATCGCGGGCGCAATCCAGCATGCAGCAGACGAAGCAGTCCGAACAGGTTCAAAGGTCGTCATTTCGATGTCACTTGGATCAAGCAGCAAAAGCACGCTGATTGCTGATGCGGTGGATTATGCATATGGAAAAGGTGTCCTTGTAGTTGCAGCAGCTGGAAACAGCGGACCGAATGCAAATACAATCGGCTATCCAGGTGCACTTGTGAATGCAGTCGCAGTCGCCGCACTTGAAAATGTCCAGGAAAACGGTACATACCGTGTCGCTGACTTCTCATCCCGCGGAAACCCTGCTACAGATGGTGACTATGTCATCCAGGAACTCGATGTAGAAGTTTCTGCTCCAGGAAGAGCAATCGAATCAACATGGTTCGATGGAACATATAACACAATCAGCGGAACATCAATGGCCACACCGCACGTTTCCGGATTGGCTGCGAAAATCTGGGCTGCAAACCCAAGCATGAGCCATACACAGCTTCGTGCCGAACTGCAGAACCGTGCAAAAGCGAATGATATCCTAGGCGGATCAGGTGCCGCATCAGGTGATGACTATGCATCAGGATTTGGATTCCCGCGTGTGAAATAAATATAATGTGAAAAACCGCTTAATCAGTGATGATTGAGCGGTTTTTTGCGCGAACTGGAAGAAAACAATCGAAATTTCCAGTTCACCAATAAAATTCGAATTTCGCCAATAAGTAGGTGGTTTTCGCCAATATTTTTCACGAATAAAATTTTGAAAATCGCCAATAAAGTTGTGAAAATCGCCAATAAAGTTGTGAAAATCGCCAATAAAAGTGATTCCATCACAAAAAAATGGGTGGAAGTTATATTGAAAAGTAGTCTTGATCACGGCTGTTCACAATATTATAGCGAAAATTTTAATTTTATAGCGAATTTCTCATTTTTATAGCGATTTTTTCATTTTTATAGCGAAAAATTCGTTTTTATAGCGAAAAATTGGTTTTTATAGCGACTTGGAAATTACGCGTGATTTTTTCCAGCTATGTTATTGAAAAGTTGTGTTAAAACTTCCTCTTCGTATAAAAATTTTCGGTAAAATAGGGCTCATGCTTTGGTCCGAACGCAACGCCTACACCGAGAAGCTCAAAGTCAGGCTTTAAGATATTTTCGCGGTGTCCCAGTGAATTCATCAAGCCTTCATGGGCAAAGATGCTGCTGAATTGGCCATACGCGAGATTTTCCCCAGCAACAGAAAACGCAATATCATCCTCCGCCATCCTGTCAAAAGGTGACTGTCCTTCTGGATTCGTGTGGCTGAAATACGAGTTTTCCGCCATATCGGCACTGTGCTTGCGGGCAGTTACCCTGACCTGGTCGTCCCAAGTCAGTATCCCTAAACCATGTACAACCCTGGAAGCATTGGTGACGTCAAACAGCTGGTATTCAAATCCTTCCTTCAACGCATCGTTTGCTTCTGTATAAAACCCGGCTTTGCTTTGCTCCAATTTTTCGCTGACAATCTGGATTGCTGTTACTGTATTATTTCTGTGTTTATCATAGAATACCGTGACATAACTGTCGTCCAGATTATAAACGTCATAGTCCTGATCCTCCTGGAACTGGTAATACACTAGCCCTTTCCTGATCTCGCCCAATGGTTCCCCGAGTGTCTGACGAACGGTATCTTTTGGCATTCCGTATTTAATGCCGTTTTTGGCAGCAATTAAATCCTGATTTGTATACAAAGCGCTCACTGCGCCATCTTTGCCGTATGAGACCATTATGAAGTTCTGGAAATTCTGATGATAGGCATGCCACTCCGTACCGTATTCATTTACAGAAACACGCTTCGGGGCGCCGAGCTGTTTTTCTACTTCACCCTTTACATCACCAATCCCGATATTATGGAGCGTGAACGTTTTCTCAGAAGGTGTTTCCAGGTCTGGTTTAGCTACCTTTGGCAAGAGTTTTTCCTCCTGCGTCAATTCCTCTTTCTTCTCATTGACCTGCCAGATCAGCTGATTGATTCCTTCGTTTAACTTCTCTATTGCAGAAGCGAGCTCGGGGTTTTCTTTTAGCTGCTCTAGTTCAGTTTTTATATTTTGAATGTCTTTATTTTCGCTAAGATATGGCCACGAAAAATAAGCCATGGCACCTATGATCAAAAATAAGAATAATTGTCTCAAAGCTGGTCGTCACCTTCCTTTTTTCCATATCCCCAATATACCCATTAATACAGAAATAAAAAGCATAGTGGCTAAGGGATATGTGAAGTCTAATAAAAGAAACTACGTAAGCTAAAATTTGTGAAATGTTTCACATAACGTTCATAACTCGACTGAAAAAAATTTATGATTGAGTTGTATTATTACTATATCGATAGTGTTTATATTGTCGCCGGGAGGTTTTACTAATGAAAAAATTATTACAGATCATCATCGGGTTAGGATTCATTCTAACACCTTTTTATACAAATGCTCACGTAAAATGGTTCACCGAGGTAGCCCCGAAGAAAGAAAGTATTGAAAATATCTTGTCGCCCTTATTCATGGGGCTGGCTTTATTGGCAGCAGTTGTTCTTGCATCATTAACACTCATAATTCCAAAAATGGCACAAAGGCCGCTAATTAAAAAGTGGGATGATTTCCTTTCAGGTTTCAGGAAATATTCAAGGTATTTATTAAAATATGGTACGGCATTAGCATTGATCATTCAGGTCACGAATGGCACCCTATTTGCACCGGAATTTCATGTGGAAAGCACCATGATGACAGTCTTAGCATGGGTGGCGATTGGCCTGCTGCTCGTACCTCACCATATCGCAACGAAGCTAGGAGCAATCATTTTACTCATTCTATTCATCATGGTGACTGTTAAACACGGCATATTTTACATGCTCGATTACGGCTTTTATGTAGCAATCATCGGAGTGCTGCTTGTGGGCAGCACCAGGCTTGAAAATGTCGGGTTCCCGTTTCTGTATCTGGGTACCGGACTTTCCTTATGCTGGGTCGCGGTGGAAAAATGGGTTTACCCAACGATGTCCCTGGATATTGTCGCAAATCATCAGGTGCCTACTTTCGGATTCGAACCAGCAGCCTTCATTGTCATGGCCGCATTTGTGGAATTCGTAGTCGGATATTTGCTGGTGGTCGGCATCTTGAATCGAGTGTTAGGTTTTGTCGTCACCACCATCTTTATCTTAACAACCATGTTATTCGGCTTCACAGAAATCATTGGCCACTTCATGATCCATATCGTTTTGATTATTTTCATCATCGAAGGCGTATCTTTTTACAATCCGCCAATCAAGCTGCATAAGACTAAAGTGGATCAATTTGTTTTTATTTTCTTGAACTTCATTTTCGTTCTATCGACGTTTGTTTTGATTTATTATCGATTTGCTTAAGTTTGAAGCACCCATTCATCGTTTCGAAAAAATCATAAAGGATTCGACCCAGCTTCAATGAAAAAAATAAGGCCTGTAAACTTATAAGTCTACAGGCCTTATTTTAAGTTACTTCATCAATTTACCAAGCATGTCGGATAGAGAAGGGTTTGGCTGGCTGCCTTTTCCAAGCATGTCGGAAAGAGGAGTGTTTGGCTGGTTATTATCCATAGCAAACTGTTTCTTTAACCTTTCCCTCATTTCACTCTGGCTGTTTGATAAATTGTCCTGGAGTTTTTTGTAGTTACGTTTTTGCTGCCGCTGCCTCATCAGGTTGTCCATGAGCTGCTCATTCAATTGGCGCATTTGTTCGACCATTTCTTTATTCTTGTTATCCATCCTGTAGCCTCCTTCTGGTTATTTTCCAATTATTTATAGGACATCCAGTTTAACGACTACAGCAATGAGAATTTGAAGAAGGGCTTGAATGTTTACAGCAATATCAGTATCAGTTGTAGTGACTTTTACACACTTAGAATGTTCAATGATTGTTTTTTGTGAATTTCTTTGCTTATTCTTCATAACCTGCTTGATGTCTTGAACAACTGAATTTCCACGGTCAGTATCCCCGATGGTGATGCTGATGACCGCCGCAATTGCTGCCTGAAGACCTAATTGCAACGAAACTGCTGCTTGAGTATCAGTTGTTTGTACATCGACGCCTTCAGAATCAGTTATGATAATCCATTCATATGAATGTTGTTCGGTTTTCATGAATTGGTCGCCGTCTTGTAAAACTGTATCACCGTCATCTTTACATTTGTCTTTACCTTTATCGCAGTGGTCCAATGCTCTCCACTTTTCACTCATCTTATTTCACCTCTTTTTATTTTTAGATTACAGTACGTCTAACTTCACTACTACAGCCACAAGAACTTGCAGCAAAGCCTGGATATTAACTGCCAAGTCAGTGTCAGTTGTTGTAACATTGACATCCTTGGAGTTGTAAATGATAATCTTCTGCTTGTTTGTTTGCTCGGAATCAAGCTTCTGGAAAATCTCCTGAGCCATTGCACGGCCGCGGTCAGTGTCTCCTACAGTAATGCTTACCACTAACGCAATTGCTAATTGCAAACCTACTTGCAGTGAAACAGCTGCTTGAGTATCAGTTGTCTGGACACAAATATTGCAGGATTTTTTGATCCAAATTAGTTCTTCAGAGTCCTGCTCGATTTCAGAGAACTGAAATCCATCCTGTTCAACGACAGCGCCATCTTCCTTCTTTGAATGGTTACCATGGTCTTTTTTATCACCGTGGTACCCGTATTCTTGAGGTCTGCCATATTCGTTATAATTCTTACTTGCCATTAATCTCACTCCTTTATCTTGGTATGGAATATCATATTAGCGGAGCAGCCGGAAAGATTGTGTATATTCACTAGAAGGCTATTAATTTTTTTTAAAAAAAAACGCCCTTTTTAAGAGCGCCTAGTAATCTACTTATCGTTCCCGGAATTCTTCTTAGTGTTACTTGAATTCAAGAAAGAGTCTACCTGCTGACTTAAATCTTCTACTAAATCCTTTATTGCTTGCTTTTGGTCATTGGATATTTTCCCTTTAACATCTTCAGTATTGATACCATTTTTCTTAAAAATATCACTCACAAGCAAATCAATAATACTATTAGGCACTCCGTTCGGTTTTTTAGGATCAGCCATATCAATCTCTCCTTTACAACATGTATCGTCGTATTAGACTATGCGAACCGGCCTTGGTAAGACACAAAGATTTTTAGGCAGGAATCTAAAATACGAGCCTTTTTTGTGGATCCAAGAATCTGTCAGAAGAGTCGTGCGCTTTACACGAGGTATTCCTTTCTTAGAATTATCAGACCATTTGTTGACGCTTCCTTCTGTTCTTTGTTACGATTTCTCTAGTTGAAATGGGATGGGAGAGATGAAAATGAAGCCTTATTCTTTTGAAACTTCTGCGGACTTTGCTGAGAAGCTTGATCGCGAAGATATACTTGCAGGTTTTCGGGAAGAGTTTTACTTAAAGCCTGATTCAATCTATCTAGACGGGAACTCGCTTGGACTTCTATCCAAGCGGGCTGAGCAGACACTGCTTGAATCTTTGGCTGACTGGCGCGAGCTTGGTATCGATGGCTGGATGGATGGCAAGCATCCCTGGTTCTATTTGTCTGAAAAACTAGGTGAATTGACAGCACCGCTTGTTGGCGCATTACCAGAAGAAGTAATTGTAAGCGGATCCACTACGGTCAATCTGCACCAGCTGGTGGCTACTTTTTATAAGCCAGAGGGGAAGCGGACGAAAATCCTTGCCGATGAATTGAACTTTCCTTCTGATATTTATGCGCTGCAAAGCCAGCTGCGCATCCATGGCTATGACCCCGACTCCCACCTGGTCAGGGTGAAAAGCAAGGACGGAAGGTTTCTGGATGAGGATGACATTATCGAGGCAATGACAGAAGAAATTGCTCTTGTCGTGCTGCCGACTGTTTTATACCGCAGCGGTCAAATCCTTGATATGGAGAGGCTTACTAGAGCGGCTCACGAACGGGGGATCCTGATTGGTTTCGATGGCTGCCATTCCATCGGCGCGATCCCGCATTCCTTCTCAGCTTGGGGAGTCGACTTTGCTTACTGGTGCAATTATAAGCACTTGAATGGCGGTCCAGGTGCTGTAGCAGGACTTTATGTGAATTCGAAGCATTTTGGTGAAAAGCCGGGATTGGCCGGCTGGTTCGGTTCCAGAAAAGACAAGCAATTTGATATGGAGCATATCCTGATGCCTGCTGAGAATGCAGGGGCGTACCAGATTGGGACACCGCATGTGCTTAGTCTGGCGCCTTTACTCGGTTCACTGGAGATGTTCGTTGAGGCTGGTATTCAGAATATCCGTGAAAAATCATTGAGGATTAACCGTTACTTAATGGATTTGATTCTGCATGAGCTTGGCGATGCCGGCTTTAAAATCGGCAGTCCAGTGGAGGATTTCAGGCGAGGCGGACACATTAGTCTGGAGCATGAAGAAGCAGCCAGAATCTGCAAGGCTTTAAAGGAAAAAGGAATCATTCCAGATTTCCGGGCTCCCAACATTGTCCGCCTTGCTCCTGTCGCTCTTTATACTTCGTATACGGATGTGTGGAATGCGGTCCAGATTTTAAAAGAAATCATGAATAATAAATCATACGAGAAGTTTAGCAATGAGCGCGGAGTTGTAGCGTAGGGGGGAGCCAGGCAATGAAGGAAGAACAGATAACTTCACACGAAATCCATACCGATTTTTCAAAAGAACTGTCCTATGGAAGCTACCTGCAATTGGATAAAATCCTGTCCAGTCAGCAACGGCTTTCTGATCATCACGATGAAATGCTGTTCATCATCATTCATCAGGCAAGCGAGTTGTGGATGAAACTGATTTTACATGAAGTGAATGCGGCGATTGACTGTATCCGGAAAAATGATCTGGAACCGTCTTTCAAGATGCTGTCCAGGGTGTCAAGAATCCAGGAGCAGCTGATCCAGTCATGGAGCGTGCTGTCGACATTGACTCCAGCGGAATACATGGAGTTCCGTGACAAGCTTGGCCATTCATCCGGGTTCCAGTCCTATCAGAACCGCTTGATTGAATTTGCTTTAGGGCAAAAACAGGCACATGTTTTATCTGTTTACAAACACGATGCTGAACTATTTAAAACAATGGAAGACGCACTCCAGGAACGCTCGATCTATGACGCTGCCATTCAAGCGCTGTCAATGCGCGGACTTCCCATCGATGATGCAGCCTTGAACCGTGACTGGTCGGAATCGTACGAACCAAACGCTAGTGTCGAGGAAGCGTGGCTGACTGTCTATCGCAACGTTGATCAGTACTGGGATCTTTACGAACTCGCGGAAAAGCTTGTCGATATCGGCAGCAAGCAGCAGCTCTGGCGCTTTAACCATATGAGCACCGTAGAACGGATCATCGGGCATAAGACCGGTACAGGCGGCTCTGCCGGGGTATCTTATTTGAAAAAGGTGGTCGACCACCGATTTTTCCCTGAGCTGTGGAGCTTGAGGACTAAGCTATAATAAGGCAAGGAAAACCCCAGAGCTTTGAGATTGAGAAAGAAGCCATAATAAGAGAAGGAAAATCCCTGAACTATGGATCTTAAGGACGAAGCTATTATAAGAAAGAAGGGAAATGCATGGGAGACTGGATTGATATTTCGCAGGTTTTAAAGAATGACATTCCCGTTTGGCCAGGAGACACACCGTTTCAATATAAAGTGAGCTGGGGAATGGAAGAAAGCGGCTCGGTTAATGTCGGGCAGGTAACGATGAGCACACATACGGGCACACATATTGATGCGCCATTTCATTTTGAAAGCGGTGGCAAAAGGGTTATTGATCTCGATTTTAACCTTTATATCGGTTCTGCGCTCGTCATTCATGTGAAGAGGCCTGCCAGTATAGGAGTGAAAGAGCTGGAGGGCATTGATTTGCAGGGTGTCAAGCGCCTGCTGATCAGAACCGATGCTTGGCAGGATAAAAGCTTGTTCCCGGAATCCATTCCGCCTGTCGAACCGGAATTGGCGGCTTATCTTGCCGGAAAGGGAGTACAGCTCCTGGGGCTGGATTTGCCATCGGTTGATCCTTTGGAAAGCAAGGAACTGAACGCGCACCATGAATTGAACAACCAGGAAATTCATATTCTTGAAGGCCTGGTACTGGATAAAATCGAACCCGGGGAATATGAGCTCGCAGCACTTCCGCTGCCGCTGGAACAAGGCGACGGAAGTCCTGTCAGGGCCATAATCCGCAAAAGAGAATAAGACTGAGGCTGCCATAATTGGCGGCTTTTTTTGTCGAAAAATATACTATGAACTTTGTTGACCCATATGGTCAATGAGGAGTAAGATGGTGTTGACCGAAGTGGTCAATAGGAGCTAAGGAGGGTGTAATGACTTCAAAATTTTTAAGCTTGAACCCTGAAAAACAAGACCGGATTTTAAACGCAGCTTTGAAGGAATTTGCTCAAAAAGGATACGAAAATGCTTCCACGAATGAAATCGTTAAATCAGCAGGAATTTCAAAGGGCCTGCTTTTTCACTATTTTAAAAACAAGAAAGAGCTTTATCTGTACCTTTATCATCATTTTACCGATGTGATGGCAAAAGAATTCTTCAATGAACTGGATTTCAATGAACGTGATATTTTTGAGCGGATGAAAATGCTGATGATCTTAAAAAACAAACTGATGGCAAGACATCCGGAAGTATTCGACTTTATGGTGGCAGCCGCGATGGAAGACGCGGAAGAAGTTAAGGAAATATTGAATAACAAAAATACAGAGCTCATCCAGTCAAGCTACAGCCGATTATTCGAGGATATTGACACGTCCAAATTCAGGGAGGGAGTCGACATTCAGCGGGCCATTAACATCATCATGTGGACACTTGAGGGCTTTAGCAACCAGGAACTAGAAAAAGCAAAGGTAATGAACAAAGGGCTTCACGACTTCGAGGAATCTTTCACAGAAGCGGAAGTATATGTCGATATGCTTAAGAATGCCTTTTATAAAATACCCAGTTACTAAAAGTGATTATAGCTTAAGAAATAACGTCGCTCCAACCGGAAATTAAGCAATGCAACGTAAATCAAGATGATATGACCGTTTAAAAAATGGTTCCATCCGTTCGATTGATTTAATTAATAATTTTTTCAGAATCACCTTTAATCAAGTTGAAGATATATAGAAAAAGTATCCGGGAGGGTCTGGCATGAACGTAATTGAGATTAAGAATCTGACGAAAATGTACGGCAAGGCCAGAGGGATTGAGAATGTTAGTTTTAATGTAAAAGAAGGGGAAATTTTCGGGTTTATCGGGCCGAATGGTGCAGGAAAATCGACGACGATCCGGACACTGCTGTCACTGATTTATCCGACGAGCGGCAGTGCAACCATTTTCGGGAAGGACATTATTACGGCGGCACCGGAAATCAAAAAGGATATCGGCTATTTGCCTTCGGAAGTATTTTATTATGACAATATGAAGGTCGTGGACCTGCTCAAGTACTCGGCAAGCTTTTACAAAAAGGATTGTACCAACCGAATCAAGGAGCTTGCTGGCATTATGGAGCTGGACCTTACGAAGAAAATCGATGATCTTTCGCTAGGAAATAAAAAGAAGGTTGGCATTGTCCAGGGGCTGCTGCACGAACCAAAGCTGATCATTCTCGATGAGCCGACGAGTGGCCTTGATCCGCTCATGCAGCAGAAGTTTTTTGACCTTCTTGAAAAAGAGAATAAGAAAGGCGCCACAATCCTGTTTTCATCCCATATTCTAAGTGAGGTACAGAGGCTGTGTGACAAGGTGGCCATCATAAAGGACGGCCGGATCGTGACTGTAGAAAAAATCAGCACGCTAAAGGAAAATACGTACAAGAAATTCAAAATAGAAACGAACTCAGCTATTAAAAAAGACCTTTTCCGTATCGAAGGTGTGAACCAGCTTGAGCAGGATGGCAGAATAATCAGCTTTCTATTCAGGGGAAACATCAACACCATCATGAAAAAGATCGCGGAAATCGAGATTGCGAACCTCTGGGTTGCGGAGCCTGACCTGGAAGAGATTTTCATGCATTATTATGAAAGGGGAGGAATAGGGCATGAATATGTTCCTTCATGAACTTAAGGCTTATCGCAAGTCGACATTTGTTTGGACCTTGTCCCTGGTGGTCCTGGTTGTTTTGTTCTTATCCATGTTCCCTTCTTTTTCAAAGGATGCAGAAGAGTTCAAGCGGCTGCTTGAAGGCTTCCCAATCGAGTTGAGAAAGGCAATTGGCCTGTCTGTGGACAGCATAGCGACATTGATTGGCTTTTTCTCATACTCGTTCCTGTATCTGAAGCTTGCGGGTGCCATCCAGGCAATGAATCTTGGAACCTCCATTTTATCGAAGGAAACGCGTGAAAAAACCGCAGACTTCCTGCTGACAAAGCCTGTGACCAGGACGCAAGTGGTCACTTCGAAGCTGCTGGCGGCCCTCCTTTCCCTCGTCATCACCAATATCGTTTTTATTGCAGCAACATTTTTGATGGCATCCGTTGTAGCTGGGGACAATTTTAACAAAGAAGCCTTATTCCTGATTTCATTTTCCCTCTTCTTCATCCAGCTAATGTTTTTGGCATTGGGCTTCGTCATTTCCGTTATTTTTCCTAGAATTAAATCGGTCATTTCGGTTTCACTTGGTACCGTTTTTGGATTTTTTATGCTCGGAATGATCAGTTCGACAGCCGATGATGAAGCATTGCGGTATTTAACACCTTTCAATTATTTTGACTCCGCGTATATCATGGAACATGCAAGCTATGAAACTGTTTTTATCATAACCGGGTCACTCTTTTGCATAGCTGCGGTGATTGTCAGCTATTATATTTACACAAAAAAGGATGTTCATTCCGTTTAGGGAGGAGGGAAGGTCATGAATCTTTTTAAAAGGGAATTGAAGGCAAATGGTAAATCGCTGATGATTTGGTGCGTCGGCGTAATCTTCATGGTTGCATCCGGCATGGGGAAGTACTCAAGCCTCGAGGGGACCGGGCAATCGATGAATACGCTCATGGCCGATATGCCTAAATCGATTCAGGCAATCATGGGAACGGGGTCTCTTGATTTGTCGACACCAATCGGGTATTTTGGTGTCTTGTTCTTATACCTGGCAATGATGGCCGCTATCCATGCAGTGATTCTCGGCTCGAACATCATCGCCAAGGAAGAAAGGGACAAAACGGTTGAATTCCTGCTGGTCAAACCGATCTCCAGAACGAGGATGATTACGGAAAAGTTATCTGCCGCACTGGTGAATATCCTTGCTATCAATCTTGTTACTTTTGCTTCATCGGTCGGCATGGTACTGAAATATGCTGAAGGCCAGGATATCGTTGGGGATATTACGATGCTGATGATCGGAATGTTCATCCTGCAATTGATCTTCCTCGCCATTGGGACCGCAACTGCGGCTGCTTTTAAAAATGCCAAAAAAGCTACATCCCTCGCAACGGGAATTTTGCTTCTCCTTTTCATTTCGTCAATTGCAATTGATTTGAATGAAAAGCTGGATAAATTGAAGTTTCTCACTCCATTCAAATATTTTGACGCACGGCTAGTGCTGGAGGAAGGCGGTTTCGAGCCGGTGTACCTAGTATTGTCATTCTCTATGCTGGTTGGATTCACAATCTTTACCTTTGTATTTTACCGAAAAAGAGATATGGATATATAATCCCGGGAAACCGGGATTTTTTGTGAGTTGGTCGATATAATTGCAAACGTAGTTGATATAATTCCAAATGTGGTCGATAAAAACGAAAATCCGCTGATATAATTCCAAAAGTGGTTGATATATTTGAAATTCCGCTATTAAATTCGTAATCAACGAATTTATTTGCTGAAATCATGAGCTCCCAGTTCGTTTAAAGTGAGCAACTCAAAGGAAAATAAATCTCTGCACCATCTTGGGAAAAAAAACAGGTATTCCCCTGACAGGTTTGTTTTCAAAATTGGCAATTATAATGATATTTCCAGGACATCTCGTTCACATTTTAGTAAAAAAACGCTTATGTTCTTCCATAAAACTGGTGCTATACTTTTTGTGTGTTAATTATTTCACATACTTAAGAAGAGAAAATCTATAAGATTATTACAACAAGACATTATTAGAGAATAGGTGAGCGGAATGAATGAAAAGAAAATCATCGTTGTGGGCGGCGGAATTACTGGGCTGGCGACTGCGTATTATCTGCAAAAGGAAGCGAGGGAGAAACAGCTGCCGATCAATGTGAAATTGATTGAAGCGAGTGATCGTCTTGGTGGTGTCATCAGTACCGAGAAGCGTGACGGTTTCATTATCGAAAGAGGGCCGGATTCAATCATAGCCAGAAAAAAGAGTGCTTTGAGATTGATAGAGGAAGTGGGTCTCCAGGATAAGATCATCTCGAACACTGCCGGAAAATCCTATATTTACGCACGGGGCAGGCTTCACACCATGCCGGAGGGGTCTTTCATGGGTATTCCCACCAAAGTAACACCTTTTGCGCTGTCGGGATTATTTTCACCCCTTGGGAAAATCCGGGCAGCGGGAGATTTTATTTTACCAAAAGATGAACCGAAAGCCGATCAGTCGCTTGGAGCTTTTTTCCGCCGCAGGCTTGGGGATGAAGTGGTCGAAAACCTGATAGACCCCTTATTATCAGGGATTTACGCGGGGGATATTGATGAGCTCAGTCTGATGGCTTTGTTCCCCAATTTTTATGAAATCGAACAGAAGCATCGCAGTCTGGTAATCGGGTTGAATAAGTCGATGCCTAAGCTTCCGAAAACTGCAGCCAGGAAGACGGGATCTAAAAAAGGGATGTTCATCTCATTGTCCACGGGGTTGGAGGAATTGGTCCACAGGGTAGAAAGTCGCCTGGATGAAGGGACGGTTATGAAGAGGATGGCTGTAAAAAAGGTAGAGAAGACAGGAGCATCCTATAAAGTTCATCTCGAATCTGGAGAGGTGGAAGCAGCAGACAGTGTTGTCATCACTACAGATCACTTCCATGCTCAGCGAATGCTGTCAGATTATTCATTTATGGAACCGTTTAAGCACATGCCTGCCAATTCTGTTGCAAATGTAGCGATGGCTTTTCCAAAATCGGTTATAGAGAAAGACATCGACGGAACAGGTTTCCTCGTTTCAAGAAACAGTGATTTCCGGATAACTGCCTGTACCTGGACGCACAAAAAGTGGCCCGGAACATCACCAGAGGATATGGCTTTGCTTCGCTGCTATGTTGGCAAACCAGATGACCAGGAGGCCGTCGAGTTATCGGATCACCAAATCGTTGAGCTGGTTTTAAGAGATTTGAATAAGACGATGAACATTACCGCTAAACCGGAATTCACCATTGTCACGAGATGGAGAAACGCGATGCCTCAATATACGGTTGGCCATCTTGAGAGAATCGCAATGGTAAAAACAAAACTTGAACAGGAGCTTCCAGGAATCTGGCTCGCCGGAGGTTCATTTGAAGGCGTTGGGATACCTGGCTGCATAGACCAGGCAGAGGCAGCTGTTAAAAAAGTAATCGACTATCTTGCATAATTGAAATTTAGCCGTTGTCTTTGTGACAGCGGCTCTTTTCGTAAAAATATTTCTTTTGAAAAGTCAAAACCTTCTGTAAAATGAAAGTACAAGGATAAAAAGTTGGGAGAGATCTCTATGCGTAGCAGTTTCCCGATATTTAGGGCAGAGGAAGAAACAGTCTATAATCCTAATGAATTGCTCAGTTTATTTTTGGATTGCACGGCTGATGGGTTTGCTATTGTCGATATGGAGGATCGCTTTGTAAGAATTAATCATATGTATACTGAAATATTCGGGTTTACAGAGGAAGATTTATTAGGAAAAACTTTTCATGACTTTGCAAATCCAGATTTCGTACCGGATATCATTAACCAGGTAAAAGCGGGGCAAGCTTTCACAAATATGATCACCCAGCGATTCCACAAAAATGGCTCAATGCTGGATATTGCCGTCTCCTACTCTCCCTTCCGGAATAAACAGGGTGAAATTATCGCCATCATTGCCATTTACCGTGATATCACCAAATTAGTAAGTATGGAGCAGGAGCTTCACCGGACACGTGAACTGTATGAGCTGATCACCGAGAACACGTCAGACATGATCAAGGTGATAGATAAAAATAAAAGGATTCTATACGCTTCTCCCTCACATGGAAAAGTGATTGGTTTGCAGCCGGACCAAGTGGTTGGCAAAAACCTGAGTGAATTTTTGACAAAAGAAGAAGATGCCATCCTTGATATAAAGCTGGTAGAGATTCTTGAAACGGGTGAACCACAGATTTTACGCAAAAGGTTTACGACTTGTGATCAGCAGTCTGTCTACACCGAATACAATTTCTCGCCAATCTACAACGAGAAAAATGAGATAGAGTCATTTGTGAGTGTTGGCAGGAATATTACAGACCGGGTCAAGCATGAAGCGACCATTCGAAATCTGGACAGGCTTTCTGTCACTGGGCAGCTGGCCGCGGGGGTGGCCCATGAAATCCGCAATCCGCTGACCGCATTGAAGGGTTTTTCTAAATTATTGCAGACATGCCTAGATAAAGAGAAGCAGGAGGATTATCTGGCAATCATTATGAACGAACTCGACAGAATCGATATGATTGTCAATGAGTTCATGTCATTAGCCAAACCGCAGGCAATCGAGTATGTAAATGAAGATTTGAAGAAGATCATGGACAGCACCATTCATATCATCCAGCCGCAAGCCATACTGCATAATGTTCAAATTATCCCATCCTATCCAGACGGGAAGATTAGGCTTTCCTGCAATCCCCATCAGCTTAAACAAGTGTTTTTAAATTTCATGAAAAATGCCATAGAATCTATGTCCGCTGGAGGAAATGTCGTGATCGGCATGCAATTGAAAGAGAAAGGAAAAGTGCTAGTAAGCATCTCTGACGAGGGTACAGGAATTGAATCAGAACGATTGCGCTACCTTGGAACTCCATTTTACACAACGAAAGAAAAAGGCATCGGCCTGGGGCTGACAGTGAGCAATAAAATCATCCAGGAACATAAAGGTTCGATGAAAATTGTCAGTGAAGTAGATAAGGGCACGACTGTCTTTGTAGAACTGGACTGTTTCGAAGGTGACGGCAGCTCTGCAGAATAAAAGATGCGGCTTCCCAATGGGAGCCGCATTTCTTATTTTCCTTCGTTGAACCAGAGAGGGTCAGTATTATCGACCTCGCCATTATAGTTAATGACAATTTCTTCCCCGGCGCGGATGTCGCGATAGGCATAGAAATCAAAAGTATGTTCGTCAAAATTGATTTCATATATTGCGTTAGGCTCATAGGAGTGGTTGAATAGCATTCCATAGCCCAGCAAAATTGCTGAGTGGTTGATCCCGTATTCGAAGGCATAATCCGCCAGTGCTGTTTTCTCGATGTGAACGTGCTGTTCGTTCGGATAAGAAAGAACCGGTGCCTTATGGATCAGCTCACCTTTTTTTATATCAATGGTGGCGAAAACTCCTCTGTTGAATTCACCATCGCTTATTTCTGAGGTCTTAATTTCAATCATTTTTATCACCTGCTCGTTTCATGACGATTTTTATAATTTGTCCTATCAAGCATGACGCTAATCAACCAGAAAAGCAAACTATTTGGAGCTTGTACTAAAAAGTATTAATAATCATCTGTTCCGGCATTAACAATCTAAAAGAGTATGATGAAGGACTGCCCTTAACAAGGCCAGTCCTTGATTCTCTACTTTTTAACAATTTTAGAAGGATTATTGATTTTGTAAGCCACCGAAACATCGAGAAGCATGGCCTCATCTTCAACATCCTTGCCTTTAGGAAGGCTCTTCTTGACGATCTTGCCGTTGAACTCGAGCTCCTGGCCTGGCTCCAGTTCAAGCTTTTTCAATGTTTTGCTGTGTGAGCCCCAGGCAAGACCAACTTCAATTGGTTCCTCCTGTTCAATCCGGACGTCCTCGAAAACAATGACTTCATCATTGTCCTCATTGAAGTGATTCCAGCTCAACGCGAATTGCTTCACTTTCGCGGAAAACTGGACCTTATCCTCTGGCAACACTAATTTAGGGGCTTTTTCTTTTTTAGGTTTAGCTGCTGCAGCCTTCGCTGTTTTTTCAACCTTATCAGTGGCGAGTGACGCTGTATTTTCAGTTTGAGCATCAGCTGGTATAGATATTTCAGCATTTGCTGTAATTTCCGGTGTTCCTTCAGGCACATCCCCCGTCTGTTCAATGATTTCCTTGCCAAAGCTAGATGATTGCATTTCCTTCAAATATGCCGGATGGATGCAAGTCAGGCTGCCATCAGGAAATTCAATGACAAGAGTATTGTATTCAGCTGTTTCTCCGAAAACTTCAAAACCTTTTATCGAAACCAGACAATGCTGGAACCTGTCTTTGTACCAAAAGTCTTTCTTTGTGCTGAGTCCCCACTCTTTGACCTTTTGGAGATAATGAGCTTCATCTTCAAATGTTTCGTACATACCTTTAGGCGGGATATATTGAGATAATTTTGATTGTTTAGAGCCTGCAACAGAATTCGCCATTTGTCCACTTCCTTTCATATCTATTTTACATTTTGCACGCCAGGAAAAAAAGAGACAGTGCCTCTTGTTCATTTTTCATCCTGCAACATTTCTTCCCCAATAGATTCCTGCCCTTCGGTATTCAACACCTTTCCTAATTTCATTAGTTGACTAATTTATACCTATCAAGAAATAAGACTGAAAGAAGCAATTCATCAAAACTTCCCCCTTCATAAAAAACTGAAGGAGTCTATTTTCATATTGATAGGCCTTTAACGTGACCGGAGCTTGGCCCTTTGAATATAAAAAAATATAGAATTCAAAAGGGAGGCAGCATATGAAGATTCGTAAAGCAATCATTCCGGCTGCAGGACTTGGCACGAGATTTTTACCGGCGACTAAGGCACAGCCGAAGGAAATGCTGCCGATCGTTGATAAACCGACCATCCAGTATATTGTAGAGGAAGCAGTTGCCTCCGGGATTGAGGAAATCATTATCATCATCGGCAGAGGAAAGCGATCGATAGAGGACCATTTTGATAAGTCCTATGAACTGGAGGATGCATTGTTAAAAAAGAATAAGCTTGATATTTTGGAAGAAGTCCAGAGTATTTCAAGTCTGGCTAATATTTATTATGTAAGGCAAAAAGAGCCACTTGGCCTGGGACACGCCATCCTTTGCGCAAAAAGCTTTATTGGGAATGAACCTTTTGCCGTATTGCTTGGTGATGACATCGTAATGTCGGAAACACCGTGCTTGAAACAGATCATCAATGTCTTTGAATATTGTAATAGTTCCGTCGTAGCAATCCAGCGTGTGCCCGACCAGGATGTCTGCAAATATGGCATCATCAAACCAAAAGGTGCGAATCTGGAGCCTAACTTGTTTACGATCGATAAATTGGTAGAAAAGCCTGATAAGGAAAAGGCACCCTCTAATTATGCGATTATGGGGCGCTATGTATTGAGACCGGAGATATTTGAGGTGCTGGCACAGCTTCCTGCCGGACATGGAGGAGAATTACAGCTGACAGATGCCATTAATGAACTGAATACCCGGCAGGCCGTGTTGGCCTACAATTTTGAAGGCAAGCGTTACGACATCGGAGATAAAATAGGTTTCATCAAGGCAACCTTGGACTTTGCGCTTCAAAGGGAAGATACCAGGGCAGATGTAATCGAATATTTAAAAGAGGTTTATGAGATGCCGGACATAAAGAGAGAGGATGGCTGACATGAGGATAGCTGTACTTGGAACAGGATATGTCGGGCTGTCCACCGGAGTCTGTCTCGCCGAAATCGGCCACCATGTGATTTGTATTGATGTGGATGAAAGGAAAATAGCTACCCTCAAGCAAGGGAAATCCCCAATCTATGAACCAGGTCTTGAAGAGCTTCTCATTAAAAATTCCTCAGCAGGAAGACTGGCTTTTACCTCATCTCATAAGTATGGTTTGAACGATGCCGATATTATCATCATCGCTGTCGGTACACCGCAGAGTGACGACGGACGTGCCGACCTGAAATACATCGAGCAGGCTTCGAAGGATCTTGCAGAACATATTGTCCGCGATTCGATTGTTGTGATCAAGAGTACCGTACCGATTGGCACAAATGATTATGTGAAACAACTATTATTAGGCCAATTGAAAAATAAAGTGAAAATCAGGATGGTATCCAATCCGGAGTTTTTAAGGCAGGGGTCAGCCATCCAGGATACATTAAAAGCAGACAGGATCATCATTGGCTGTGAAGATATTGAAGCTTCGAATATCATCCAGGAGATGTACCGGCCATTGAATGTCCCGTTTTTATTGACGGATACCAGAAGTGCCGAAATGATTAAATATGCTTCCAATGCTTTTTTGGCCATGAAAATCAGCTTTATCAATGGTATTGCCAATCTGTGTGAAGCAGTGGGAGCAGACGTGGTCGATGTGTCTAAAGGAATGGGCTTAGATAAAAGAATCGGATCAGCCTTCTTAAATGCCGGAATAGGATATGGCGGCTCATGTTTCCCTAAGGATGTAAAAGCACTGCTGCATACATCCAAAGAGCATGGGATGCCTTTATCATTGCTAGAACAAACAATCGCCATCAATGAAAAGCAGCAAGAATTTCTAGTAAAGAAGGCGCTTGATAGGTTCGGAACTTTAACTGGGAAGAAAATCGGCATACTTGGCCTTTCATTCAAGCCTGAAACAGACGACATGAGAGAAGCGCCATCCATTAGAATTTCACGTGCCCTAACCGCCTTAGGAGCAGAAGTCACCGCATATGATCCAGTGGCTATTACAAACGCAAGGCAGGTTATCGGGGATATCATCACATATACTGATGCACCGATAAAAGCGGCAAATGGAGCCGATGCTTTATTCATTGTTACAGAGTGGGAAGAGTTCAGAAAGCTTGAATTCGAGGCTATACTGGGTGTGATGAAAAATCGCATCATTTTTGACGGCAGGAATTGTTTAGATGAGGAGGATCTTCGGGAATGCGGGACAATCGAATATTATTCAGTCGGCAGGCCGAATGTTATTTTAAAAAGGGATGATTAAAATCATGCCTTCTTCTTTTTTTATTAGCAAAATTGTCTGATGAAAAGTTTAACAGGTGCTAACCGAAGAGTTATCGTACCACGAACTCCGCTTTCATTATTCCTTTATGAAAGACTTTTTAAAATAAGGGATCAGGGAATAGTAAAAGGGTTAAAAGGAAGTGGGGGATTAGATTGAAGCAGGTTAACCTAAAGCTTTTTATCGCTTTTTTTGGCTCTTTCTTCGGATTTATTGTAATGTCTTACCTCGTCCAGGCAGAGCATCTGGCAGCATTTGACCAGGAAATCATTCATGTTGTGCAGGGACTTGAAGCAGAGCGGCTGACGGAGATTATGAAGTTCTTTACTTATATCGGTACCATAAGATTTATCGTAATCCTGACGATACTTGTATTCTTATTTCTGTTTTATATTTTAAAACATAGGCTGGAGATCATAGTATTACTGTCTGTTGTTTTTTGTACACCTATTTTGAACCGGTTATTAAAGCTGTATTTCCATCGTGCCCGTCCGGATTTTAACCGGCTGATCGAAATAGGGGGATACAGTTTTCCGAGCGGCCACGCGATGAATGCTTTCTCTTTTTACAGTATCCTTGCCTTCCTCATCTGGCGTCATGTACCAACCACGCTGGGCAGAATCTCAGTCATCATTTTTAGCAGCGTAATGATTCTCGCAATTGGGATGAGCAGGGTTTATTTAGGTGTCCATTATCCTAGTGATATCTTAGGAGGCTTCCTTGCCAGCGGGCTCTGGGTCACAGCTGTTATCTGGTTTTTCCAAAGGTATAAGGAAAGGCCTGAAGCAAACTGAACGTCGAGACACAAGAGGAAAAAAAGAGTATTCTCGCTGAAGTATCGAAATCGCTTTTTATATACAGCTCAAAGATGGAGAAGCAGAAGTTTTCGTTAACAAGTAAGAGGAATATGTGCCCGAAAAATGGAGGAGCAGGAGATTTCGGTCAGAAGCAGGAGGAACATGTGCCCGAAAAATGGAGGAGCAGGAGATTTCGGTCAGAAGCAGGAGGAATATGTGCCCGAAAAATGGAGGAGCAGGAGATTTCGGTAAGAAGCGAGAGGAACATGTGCCCGAAAAATGGAGGAGCAGGAGATTTCGGTCAGAAGCAGGAGGAATATGTGCCCGAAAAATGGAGGAGCAGGAGATTTCGGTCAGAAGCAGGAGGAACATGTGCCCGAAAAATGGAGGAGCAGGAGATTTCGGTCAGAAGCAGGAGGAATATGTGCCCGAAAAATGAGCAGGAGATTTCGGTCAGAAGCAGGAGGAATATGTGCCCGAAAAATGGAGGAGCAGGAGATTTCGGTAACAAGTAAGAGGAATATGTGCCCGAAAAGTGGACAGCAGGAGATTTCGGAAAGAAGCGAGAGGAATATGCGCCCGAAAAATGGAGGAGCAGGAGATTTCGGAAAGAAGCGAGAGGAATATGTGCCCGAAAAGTGGACAGCAGGAGATTTCGGTCAGAAGCAGGAGGAATATGTGCCCGAAAAATGGAGGAGCAGGAGATTTCGGTAAGAAGCGAGAGGAACATGTGCCCGAAAAATGGAGGAGCAGGAGATTTCGGTAACAAGTAAGAGGAATATGCGCCTGAAAACAAGAGAAATATGTGCCTTATCCATTCCCCCCAATCCGTATCTTTAGCTTTATCTTTATCTTTTATCCCCCTTGCTTTCAAATGCCGTTACTGATAAAGAAAACTTAACCTTTCATTTTCCTTCAGCTGCCGTTTATCAGGAGGGAGAATGGGAATAAAATGAAGGATGGCAAAAGAGGATTACATATCATATTTCTCTCACATTTATCTTGTATAAATAAGTGGAATGAAATAATTGTGTTGATAAATATGTGATTTGATGAACAAAATTAGGAGGATTGGGGTGGCCTGATGTATAAGAAGCAAGAAAAAGTACTGATGTGGCTTGCGTTTATCGTTGCTGCAATTATGGGATTGTCTTTTATCGGCCGATTATTTGCCGGATAGAAAAGGGGGATTGAAAAATGGGGAATGAAGAATCGGTGTTTTTCAGCCGCGTTTTAACGGAGCTTACTTTATCTTTCCACATTATCTATGCCACAATAGGCGTCGGCATTCCGCTCATGATCATGATTGCTCAGTGGCTGGGAATTAAAAAGCAGGATGAACATTATATTTTACTGGCCAGGAGATGGACACGCGGCTTTGTGATTACGGTAGCTGTTGGAGTTGTGACAGGGACAGCGATTGGTTTGCAGCTTTCCTTGCTGTGGCCGAATTTCATGGAACTTGCAGGTAATGTAATCGCCCTTCCATTGTTCATGGAGACATTTGCGTTTTTCTTTGAAGCTATTTTTCTAGGAATCTATTTATATACATGGGATCGTTTCGAGAATCAGAAGAAGCACTTGTTATTATTAATTCCAGTAGCGATTGGCGCGTCATTTTCAGCAGTGTTCATTACGATCGTTAATGCATTCATGAATGCGCCGCAAGGCTTCGATCTGGTCGATGGCCAGCTTGTCAATATCAATCCAATCCTGGCGATGTTCAATCCCGCGATGCCGACAAAAGTAGCGCATGTGCTTGCCACTGCATATATGACATCGGCCTTTATACTCGCCTCGATTGGTGCATACAGAATGCTGAAAGGGTCAGATCATATTTATCATAAAAAAGCTGTATTTTTGACAATGAAAATAGGTTTGGTTTTTTCAATTGCCGCAGCGATCATCGGTGACTTTTCAGGTAAGTACTTGGCAGAGTACCAGCCGGAAAAGCTGGCCGCTGCAGAATGGCATTTTGAGACACATGAAGGTGCTCCATTAATGTTATACGGAGTTCTGGAAGATGGTGAGGTAAAATACGCTCTTAAAATTCCGTATGCGCTCAGCATTTTGGCACACAGCAACCCAAATGCAGAAGTGATTGGTCTGAATGATTTTCCAGAAGACGAAATCCCGCCACTCTATATTCACTATTTGTTTGATGGGATGGTTACCATCGGTATATGGATGACGGTGCTTTCACTTGTATATGTGTTTGGTGTCTGGATGAATTGGAGTTTTATCCGAACCAGGTGGTACCGCTGGCTTATTGTCTTTGGCGGTCCATTATCAATGCTGGCCATCGAGCTTGGCTGGTGGTTTGCTGAAGTGGGCAGGCAGCCATGGATTTTAAGGGGAATCATGAAGGTTGACGAAGCAGCGACGACAAGCGGCCAGGTTGATATGATGCTGATTATGTTTGCGGGTTTATATTTGATTCTTGCAATTGGAAGCATTGTGGTATTAACAAGGATGTTCCGGAAAAATCCTGTTGAACAAGAACTGGCAGACAGGCAAGCCGAAAAGGAAGGTGAGGGACGATGACTCTTGAAATAATCGGGATTACCGTTCTATGGCTTTTTCTTTTTGGATATGTCATCGTCGCTTCCATTGATTTTGGAGCAGGATTCTTCAATGCTTACAGCCTTTTCCGGGGAAAACAGCATATCCTGACGCGGATCATCCAGCGCTATTTATCCCCTGTTTGGGAAGTGACGAATGTATTCCTGGTGTTTTTCTTTGTAGGGATGGTCGGTTTTTTTCCTAAAACTGCTTATTACTATGGAACTATCCTTTTGGTTCCTGCCAGCATAGCCGTTGTCCTGCTGGCGATTCGCGGATCATATTACGCTTTTACGACTTATGGCGGCTTGATGCATAAAAGATATACGTATCTTTATGGATTATCTGGATTGTTCATCCCGGCCTCATTGTCGATTGTACTAACAATATCAGAGGGTGGCTTTGTCACCGAAACCGCGTCGGGAATTGATCTGGATTACTGGGTGCTATTCACTAGCCCGCTGACATGGAGCATTGTTGTTCTAAGTCTGGCTGCAGTTCTTTATATATCTGCAGTATTTCTAACGTGGTATGCACATAAGGCACAGGATGAACCGGCAACAGAGCTGCTTCGAAAATATGCCCTGATCTGGTCGGTTCCAGCCATCATTGCCGCAACAGGAATCATAGTCGAGCTGAAGGACCACAACCCGGAACATTACAGCCGGATCATCGATTTATGGTGGATGTTCGCCATCTCCTTCATCCTGTTTGCCGGAACCGTTTATTTACTAGGGAAACGCAAATCATATGGAGCGGCATTCGGACTTTTAACAGGACAGTTTTTAATCGCATTCTTTGCCTATGGCATTTCGCATTACCCATATTTGCTCTATCCTTTTCTCAGCATATACGACAGCTTTACAAACGAAGCCATGGCAGTCGCGCTGATCATAGCCTTTATAGCCGGGCTTGGACTATTGCTCCCGTCATTGTATTTATTGCTTAGGCTGTTTCTGTTCAATAAGGACTATGTACAGGGAAAAAGGAATGACCATGTATAGGAGGTTTTGTGCTAATGGCTGAATTCACAATGTTTTATGCACCCTTCATTGTCATCATCGCATCTATTACCGCCTCATTCTGGCTGGCTGGAAAGGATGGCAAAGTAGAATGAAGAAAGTGAAGAGCTGCCATCCTTAAGAGGAGGCAGCTCTTTTTATACCATTAGTTAGTGAAAGTTTACACGTTCTAGAATTGTTCAGCTAAAAGATCCAAAGGCGCCCTTATGCAGCCATTTCATCGCTCATAAGGTCCCATTTAAGTTCTAAAGACGCCCTTATGCAACCATTTCATCCCTCATAAGGGTCTATTTAAGGCCGAACAGTGCCCTTATGCAGCCTTTCCATCGATCATAAGGTCCCATTTAAGGTCTAAAGACGCCCTTATATAACCATTTCATCGCTCATAAGGGTCTATTTAAGGCCGAACCGCACCCTTATGCAGCCAATCCATCGCTCACAAGGTTCCATTTAGAATCTAAACACACTCTTGTTCCACCTTTTCGCTTCTAATTAAAAGAGGCTGCACTTTTCTGATTTTTAATCAGGATAATTTTCGCCAAAGTGACGCACTCGAGACAACAGAGTCATTCTCAATGATGGCATAGGCTGCATTCGTGATTGCTTCAGGAAGATTTTCTCCTGTCCCTTTGAATTGATTAAAAGCAGCTTCAGAGACCCCGTTTGATGAAAAAGTGTAGCCCAGCTTCTCTAGTCTTTCGACAATCAGCATCGCATGCAAAAGGTTTTGTTCTGGCTGGAATTCGGAGTCATTGATCAATACACCTTTTTCATAATCAAACCAGCGATCCCATCTGTTCAGCTTCCAACCTAAAATCCTCCGTGCAATGGCATCTGTTTTTGTCATGTTTTCATCCTCCTTGATATTGTTATATAACAGTTGTTTATAATCAAATTATATTACATAACAGAGGAGGTGTGCAATGACAAAGATTTAGTTTTGGAAGTTATATTTCTTACTTTTGAGCATCTTAAAAAATGGGGGTGACAAAAACATGAGTGAAAAAGAAATCAGCCAGCCGAATGTAAGACTGGGTGGTAAAATTGCTAAGGAAAAAGGCCGCACTAATGGCGAATTAGGTAATGACAAAGACATTGATTCTGGCAAGAAACAGCAAAAGTAAAAGGGAGGATCTGCCATGACAAATCGTAATGATAACCGCGAACGCAAAAATAAATACCCGAACAATAAAGAAAGAAATATATCCAAAGACGTCAATATTAGAAGCGAAATGACACAAAAGGATTTGAAGAATCAATAAAAGAGGAAGGGGAGTTCCCCTTCCTCAAAACTTTTTAAAGCAGTGCCTCCGCAAGCAAGGTGTATGTCTTTACCTTATCATTGAAGCTGTGCAGATTGTTGATAATCATGAACTCCTCAGTCTTATAGGAATGACTAAGCCTTGAGAGCTCCTTTTTTACCAAATCGGGTGTTCCGATGACCATCCTTTTCCGATTTTCGACTATTTTGCTCCGGTCCGCAGCCGTTAGCGTGGTATTCTTTGCTTCTTCTAATGAGGGTATTCTGGTATCCAACCCCTTTTCAACCCGTAAAAGCCACAAATCCTGGCTCAAAGCCAGTTCTTCGGCCTTCTCCTGAGTTTCAGCACATATAACGAAAATACAAACATTAGCTTTAGGCCTTTTCAGGAATGGTGATGGCTGAAACTCCCTGTAATATTGTTCCATTGCCCTTTTTCCATTAACAGGCGTAATGAAATGACCATATGTAAAAGCTGTCCCATTTTCAGCAGCAAGTCTTGCTCCGCGATGGGTGATTCCTAATAACCAAAGTTCAGGAAGAGTTGTTTGATTTGGAAAAGCCTTAACCCCATAAAAGGGATGGCTGTCAGGGAGCTCATTCATTAAGAACCCTTTTAGATCACTAATTTGCCTCGGGAATTCATTCAAGCTTTTTCGAAGTCCATCTGTCAATGCAAGCCTGGTTGTTGCCGATCCGCCTGGAGAACGACCAAGACCGGCGTCAATCCTGTTTGGAAACAGGGCTTCTAGAACCTTGAAGTTCTCCGCAACTTTATAGGGACTATATTGAGGAAGCAGAACACCTCCAGATCCTACCCTGATTTTTTTGGTCAAAGAAGCTATATGGGATATCAGTATTTCGGGAGAGGATCCAGCAATGCCATTGGTGTTGTGATGCTCGGCAACCCAGAACCTAGTATAACCAAGCTCTTCTGTAATTTGTGCAAGGTCTGCCGTCTTTCTAAAAGCCTGAGCAGCTGTATCTCCCGCGCTGATGACGGATTGGTCAAGTACACTTAATTTCACCATCAAACCCTCCTGTTGCAAGCTGCTTCATCTTATCCAGTATTCCCTCAGGCAGTTTATGCAAACTTGGATCAAGAAGGCGAATTACTTGATTGCAAAATTAGAAATCCACTCCTCTTGCCAACACACTGGTGCTAAAATAAGCTGCCATGAATTGAAAATTAAAATGCTGTTCATTCACTATATGAACAGCATTTCTTCAGTCTGAAGAATCATGGCTGATTAATTTTGATCACCATCAGACTCTTCATTATCCAATTTGTTGTTTTCATCCCCGACATCATTTTCAGTATCCTCAACAGGCGGTTCATTCTCCTTGTCCGTCTCCGCGGAGCACCCGCCAATAAAAATTGCCAGCGCCAATGGAATGCCATAAAAAAGCTTCTTTTTCACAACAAAACTCCTTTCTCTGAATGGTTTGCTTAACCATGATTATTATTATCTAAACCATACCCAGTGATTACCCTTATAAACTTATCAATCCTGCCATGAACTCCACCTCTCCAAGTCTTTCCACAAGAGAACGCGGTTTGCATAGTAATAAAAAAGAAAGTAAAAATGTTTTTGGACAAGGAATCAATACATATATTTTAGGGATGGAATGGTGAGGAGGGAAGCAATGGCGAATCCGATTGTACTTAGGTCATTGGACGAAATAAGATTTTGGTCCAGAATCATGAAGGAGCATGCGCTATTTTTAAGTCTGGGATTTACACATGAGCAGAAACAATTAATTGCCGAGGCTCAACAGTTTATTGTTATGTTTGAACGGATTGAGGAAAAACTGGCCAGGTTTAACGCGAACTCAGATATACGTCAAATCAATGCTTTTAACAATGAGGTTTACCAGGCTGCCGCAGCGATTTGGAGTTACAAGCGAAAAGTGTTAGGTCTCACCCTGCGCTGTGAAATACGGCATAATAACTTTCCTTTACTTATTGACCACGTAAGCAGAGAAGCAGCATATTTTGCCAATCGTTTAAAGGAATTAAATGAAGGGAAACTGGCTCCGGAACCAGAGGCGATAATCGCAGAAAATGTTTTCTTCCTAAAAATCATGGCGGACCATGCAAAATTTATTGGCCATCTCTTGGATCCTTCGGAAAGGAAGCTGGTTGAACAGGCAAGGGAATTCAGCCATGATTTTGATCAATTGGTGTTCCAGGCTGTGGATTTGGATTCAATGAGACCTCAATCGGAAACCAGGCCAATGCTGGATCAATTCCTGGATCAAAACAGGGTTTCGGTTGCTTCACTAAGGGATTTTAAGAAAACAGCTAGAGAATTAATAGAAGCCTGCAGAATAAAGAGCAATATTCACCCGCTTTTAGCCGACCATACATTTAGAGAAGCAGAACGCTTTTTGGAAATCATCGATCTTTTTGAAGCTAATTTAAACGGACAGGGTATAAAAGGGTAAGCATAATTAAGTTATCAAAAGTGAGGGTGAGGGTATGGCGAAGATAGGAAAGGATGATTTTGTAAAAGGTTTTGTACCGCATCATAACCATGGTTCGGTCGATTATACTTCTATGGGTGCAGGACATGTTCATCAATGCCTGGATGTAACTTCACCGCCCATCTTGACAGAGGATCACAACCATATCCACTACACTGAAGGGTATGTAGTCTTTGAAAATGGCCATTCCCACCATTATCAGGCTTATTCAGGACCTGCAATTCCAGTGGGAAATGGAATGCACGTGCATTATTATGATTTCTACACCACTGAAAACGATGGACACCGCCACAGGGTAAAAGGTGTTGATCAGCCAGCACCAGGTGATAAGTAAAAAAATGACTTTCAAAAGAACCGCCGGCCTTGATAGGGCGGCGATTTTTTGTGTGCCAGGCATGTTCATTAACTTGGCGGTGAAAGTCCGCTATGGGCGTTGGGATATGCGAACCATTAGCTGAAGGCAAGGGTGTCCGTGGCGACGCGGAATCTGAAGGAAGCCCTAAGCAAATCCTCGGTCTGAGGTACACGAATCACATTTGAGGTTTTCATTCCTGGATGAGTCTGCAAAACAAGATGAAGTCCAAAATATCCCCGGATGGGATGGGAATAAATGTGGCAGATATATGAGGAGAAAGTGAATGAACTTACCCTGGGAGATCTCTTAACCTCCCCAACCGGAACCTATTTAGCGATAAATAGCTGAGTTAAGAGAAGTCAGCAGAAGTCATAGTATCAACCTCCGGGTTGAGAAGGACTGAACGAAAGGAGAGAACATGTTAGAGCCATTTACAAAGGGGCAATGACACAGTAAACCAAAAGGGCTTCGAAGAAGAAAGATTGGACGGAATCCAGGAGATTTTCTATTGAAGCGTGGAGTCACTTTGTACAAACTTGATGACATGGGACCAATATGGAAACTAATGAAAGTTTAATTCGGAGAATTATAAGTCCAGAAAACCTAAACCTAGCCTTTTTGAAGGTAAAAAGGAATAAAGGAGCAGCTGGTGTCGATGCGAAAGATATAGAAGCTACCCGCCTTCATCTTAAAGAGCAGGGACAGGAAATCATCAGGCTTATACAGGACGGAAAATATAAGCCCCAGCCGGTAAGAAGAGTCGAAATTCCCAAACCAGATGGTGGGAAGAGAAAGTTAGGAATTCCAACAGTAACAGACCGAGTTATCCAACAGGCTATGGTTCAAGTCCTAACCCCTATATTTGATAGACAATTTAGCCATTATAGCTATGGTTTTAGACCGAACAAGAGCGCGCATCAAGCGATTGAACAGGCTAGGTCTTACATTGAAGACGGTTATCAATTTGTGGTAGATATTGACCTGGAGAAATTCTTCGATAAAGTGAACCATGATAAACTCATGTCCTTAATCTCAAAGACAATAAAGGACAAATCCACCTTAAAGCTAACCCGACGGTATTTACAAGCAGGAATTATGGAGAATGGGTTAGTTACGGTAAATAAAGAAGGGACCCCTCAAGGAGGTCCGCTAAGCCCACTCCTTAGTAACATCATGCTAAATGAACTGGATAAGGAACTGGAAAAGCGGGGACATAGATTTGTTCGTTATGCCGATGATTGCAATATATACGTTAAGAGTCAAAAAGCGGGAGATCGGGTTAAAGAGGGTATCACGGACTTTATCGAGAGAAAGTTAAAACTGAAGGTGAACGAGGAGAAAAGTGCAGTGGGAAAGCCATCGGCACGTATATTCTTAGGGATGAGTTTTTACTCTTCGAGCAACAAAACCCGGATATACGTGCCGAAGAAGTCGAAAAAGAGACTCGAGGAAAAGCTTAAAAGGTTAACAAACCGTAACTGGGGAATTGCCATGGAATACCGAATTCTTAAAATCAACCAGCTAATCCAAGGATGGGGAAATTACTTCAAGGTCGCTGATATCAAGAGCTATGCAGGAAAGGTAGACGGTCATATCAGGAGAAGACTGCGTGCCTGTCGTTGGAAAGAGTGGAAGAAAATCAGGACTAAATTCCGTAATCTGATTAGATTAGGAATTAAAAGATATAAAGCCTGGCAATATGCAAACTCCCGAAAGGGATACTGGAGAAATTCAAAGAGTCCTGCCTAAGACCAAGCCATGAATAATAAATACTGGCTTCAACAAGGATTAAAACAATTAACAAACATTATTTCGTAAACTTTCGAACCGCCGTATACCGAACGGTACGTACGGTGGTGTGAGAGGTCGGGGGTTAATCACCCCCTCCTACTCGATTTGCAGGTCATTTATAGGTCAATCTTCAAAAGACTTACTCACTAATTTATAGTGTGGGAAAAATATCGTCACAGCAGAGCTATAATAGTCATCGGTATCAAAAAAAAGCTGCCGTAAAGAACCAGCAGCCTGAAATTATATTTAAAATAATCCAGCATCTTTTGCAGCTTCAATGCTGTCACATGCAAATTTAAACGGATCTCCGACATTTTCCCAATGCATGTACATTAAACGAGGTTCTTCGAATAGCCAGTGATTGTGAAGGGCCGTTACCTTGATTCCTCTTTTCCGTAATTCTGTCAGGAAAGGATTAATTTCTTCCTGCAGGATGACAGTTTCACCTAAATTCAGGGTTTTGCCGCCTTTGCTGTTTTCAAATGATAGTGCAAATGGAAGAGCAAGCGGGGAACGGGTACGTCGTCCGAGGATCGTAGCTTTTATGTTTCTTAAGCGCTGCACAACACATGCTGGGGTAGTTGTTACAACCTCTCCTCCGATAATATCTGCAAGTTCCTCGCATTTTCTTGCGCTGATGCCCCCGACTGTACTGCGTTCAGCATGCCTTCGGTCACGGTCATGCATATGGGAACTTGATTCAAATTCATCTTCCAGCAGGTCCTCCTGCCTATGATGTTTGCCCGAAAAGCGGAAGAATGTTTGATTTCCCATGCTGTCAAATTCTCTTCTTTCCAATTAGTCCAACTCCTTTTCATTCTATCAAGAGCAGTATATTCGAAAGAAATGGACATGACTGGATGGTTTAATTAGGACAAACACACTTTTCACCTTTCTATAAATATTGAGAAAGCATAGCCTCAAAAAAGAAACACAAACTAATGGATGAATGATGAAGGGGCGAGGCATCCTTGATGTATATACAGTGAAAACAAAGGGGGTGAAAAAATGGCGAAAAATAAACCAAAACATAATAAGGCAATGCCAAAAGCAGATGTAGAATTTGCTGAAGAAAGAGGTAATGGATTAGAAAAGGTAGCATTAGAAGCTCAGAAAAAAAATAATAAATGATTTATCGTTATTACAATATGCTAAAAGAAGAACTGCAGAGAAATCTACAGTTCTTTTTCGTATTTTCCTGCATGAAATTCAGCTTTCGGCAAAATAAATCCAATTACTGCTCCGATGAAGGCGGGTATGATCCACCCAAGTCCT